>JANMHK010000038.1:0-2136 GCA_031375135.1 Sphingobacteriales bacterium
CTTCATCTTTTTCTTTTTTTATGGCAACAGTTTTTCTTTCTTATAAAAAAGTATTTTGCAACGCTAACAGTTGGGCTACGATTATGTTTGAACATAGTTTAATTTTTTACCTCGAGACTATCCCTTGTTCTTGTAGCCCAATCAATGATGGAGGCTTCGTCTTCTGCTGATAGCTTGGCATCGCTATGCATCCAGGTGTATGATGCAATCGGCATTGAGCCGTCCTTTACACTACTTGCGATAGACTTCAATTTGCTTAGCTGCCGCCTTTTCGAGTAGCTGCCAAATTCGCTGAAGTTCAATTCTACCTTACCCTCCCTGATGTGTTTGGCCATCAACCAACCCATAGGCTGAACATTCATATACCAGGGATAACGGGTATTGTTACTATGGCAGTCATAGCAGGCAGTTTGCAACAAAGACCTTACGCTATCCGGAATTGGAACCAGTTTAGAAATATCTGTTGGTAACAACTGGCTGTTTGTATTCATGGTGGGACGTATAAACTGAATCACCAAAAAGAGTATCAGTAGAACTAGCAGTATTTTCTTTAAGATTCGCATATTACCGGCTATTTAAGTTCTTCCTGAACTTCGCCACAGGTTGGCATTGCTTTACCTAGGTAAGGATTCCTAATTTCTTTTGTTTCACTTAGCCAAATAGCCCCCTTGTTATCATTATACATAGGACAAAATTCCTTGTACAAAACCTGGCCCGCACCAAGAGACTTTACCATATCATAAATGTCTTTGCTCAGTGTCTCAAAATGTTCACGCTGGTGTTGAATCTTACCTGCATTTGCCCCAATATGCTCTGCATGTTCAATTGCGTCCGCCTGTATGTCGTCAAACACCTTAACCTGCTCTGTGCTCAAACCTGATTTATTGAAGTTCTTAAATGCATTTACTAAAGCCTTGCCTGAGGTGGCTGCTGCTGCAGAATTGTCTTTGGTGAGTTCATTTTTAAGTTCCAGATAAGCTGTAACTAAGCCTTTAATAGAAACCGATCCGCCTGCTACGGGAGTTGACGAGGTGGATGGGCCAGCAGTTTTGACCTCTTTCAGGTCCATACCACATTTATGACATTTGTCTCCATTTTTGCCTGTTACCTCGGGGTGCATCGGACAGGCATATACTACTGGTATAGCCGGAGTGTTAGACCCGGAATCTGTAGTGACTGAGTTTACTTCAGTTGACTTGTTGTCGGAATTGCAGGCTGCAAGGGTTAATGTTACTAATGCAACCAGGCAAATTATTGTATTCTTCATCTTTAGAGTTTTTTAGTTTTTGTTACAAATGCTGACGGGTTCCCGCCGGGAAAACTGCCTTTGTTCAATTTGATTACAGAATTTCTTTCACTCTGCCGCATGCTGGCATTGCAGGGCAATAATAGTTACCGGCTACAAGTGTATCCTTAATGCAGAAGTATTCTGTGAGCATTGGGGATGGTTGTACGGAGGTGCTATCTTTTGCAAGGCCGGTCTGTACAAGTTCTATTGGACTAAATGCAACAGTTAAGAATATTCTGTTCATGATTTTGATTGAATGTAAAAGAATGGTTAGTGCATGACAGTACCATACGCTGAAACAACATTCAATCAAAATCAAATTTGAAAACTTTGGATAGCTATGCGGATATCAGGAATGGGGGGATGGTAGTTCCTGACGAAATACTTTTTATTTGTATTAACGGTGCTGAGGAAAGAGGTTTCTGTAATATAAAATGGTGCCGGATAAAAATATTGAAGAACCGGGTATTCGATTGATAACGACCGGGCTAAATTCTTTTCCTCCTGAAGAAGACTGGTAATCTCATTACTACAACAATCATCTGAACTTGAACCTTTATGGAAATCTGTTCCCTCATTGTGGTGAGCAATATGACCACCCGTCTTGTTTAAATTATCGTGATTCCCCGTTTTGTGGTTATGACCCTTGGTTTGCGAATGATCTGTTTTAATAGGGATTTCTATATCCGTATGGTGGGAGGAATTGTAACCCATATCGATACCAATGGAACATGCGAAACCTACCACAGTATTTGATGAAAATACTATAAGAAGACAAAAAGCTCGTATTTGTATGGAAATTTTAGAAATCACTTCGAAACCTGAAGATAATTAATTTTAAATTAAGC
>JANMHK010000086.1:0-18224 GCA_031375135.1 Sphingobacteriales bacterium
CCGTTGTTTACACCCACCATAATCCGGCACACGAACAAACAATAGGGGTCGAAACGTACACGATGCGTCTTCCGGAAGACAAGATGAACCGGTTCAACGAAAAGAAAATGGAGAACCTGGAAGCCTCGGCCGCATTTATCCTGAACGGTTCAGCCTCCCAGGCAGAAACGATATATCCAAAAGAAATTAAGATCCCGGAAAAAAAAGTAGTGAAGAAGAGGTAATTCCGCGAGAAAAAAGGACAGCCACGGGCGTTCCATCATTACGAAGCCTGGCTTTCAGGGAAAACCTCATGCAGATTTAGCTTGCCTCCAGTATTTTTTTAATCGCCTCCGCCTTCAACAAACATTCCTCATACTCATTTTCGGGGTCGCTTGAGGCAGTGATTCCGGAGCCTGCCAGAAATGACAAATAACCCGTGCCCGAATGATACATTATACTTCGTATCACCACATTAAAGTCAAAGTTTTTTTCAGGCGTTATATAACCTACTGAACCGGAAAATATTCCCCTGGCGGTTCTTTCATATTTCTCAATTAGTTGCATGACGCGAAGCTTGGGCGCACCAGTCATACTGCCCATCGGAAAACAGGCTTTAATGATCTCAGCAAAGCTGATATCTTTTTTTAATTCGCCACTTACCGTAGAGATCATTTGATAAACCTGGGGGAAAGCATAAATACCGAACAATTCATCTACCTCGACGGATCCTTCATGACATACTTTTGAAAGATCGTTCCTGACCAGGTCTACGATCATAACATTCTCCGTCTTATCTTTTCCACTTTGTCGCAATGCTTCTTTCAGCTCACGATCATGGTCCTGGTCCTTAGGATCCCGCATAATTGTGCCTTTGATCGGCTGGGATATTAAGCGATTGCCCAGGCGGGACAAAAATCGTTCAGGGCTAGCGCACAACAGGTATTTATCATTCACCCGATAAAATGCTGAAAATGGATTGGGAGAAATATCACAAAGGGCGCGATAAGTTTCTATTGGATCAATGGTAACATGTTCAGCAAAAAATTCCTGGCAAAAATTGATTTCATAACAGTCCCCCCGCTGAATATGATCTTTCAGTTTTCTGATCACGTCAATGTATTCGTTACGGGTAAAGCGTTGGCTTATTTCTACAGCACGATTTCGAGGCTGATTGGTTTTTGACTCAATGATCTGCAAAAATACCTGTTGGTGGTCCTGTTGCAGGGATCCTATTTCTACACTGTAGTCATATAGGCGAATAACAAACTGGGGAACAAAGAGAAACAGTGGCGGGAAGCCAATGTGATCAGGGTGCGCCGAGCTAAGGCCTTCCATTTCATTTTTCAGGTCATATCCCAAATGGCCAAATATCCAATCGTGCTGCTCACTGGTGAATCGTTCCATGGCCCCAAGGTCACCTTGTTCACCAGGCTGCATCACTGAAACAGATCCTGCTGCAGCTATACATTCCTGTTGTTTGAAGGAATTAGAATACTGATGGTTGTCCAGAAAACAACAAATGTTGAACCGGCCGAGCCAATTCAACATTTGTGCTTTAAAATAAATTTTATCCTTTACGGGGAAAGAACGGAATATTCTCAAGATCAGAAATCGTCTTCATCGTCATCAAATCCACCGGAGTCGTCCATGAAGCCCAGATCCTTGAATTCATCATCAATAGCAAAATCATCATCCTCGGCTTTTTTGGAACCACCGGTGGAAGCTTTCTTTCCTTTTGATTTTGGAATATCAAACTCGTTGAAATCAGGGTCCCACTCCTCTTCTTCTTCCACTTTTTCCCAATCATCTACTTTGTCATCAACGTCATCATCCTCCTCGTCATCCTCCTTCGAGGATGCCTTACGGCCTTTCTTAGAAGATACCTCTTCGGCATCATCTATATCATCGTCCTCATCCTCATCCACTTTCTTTTTTGAACGGGTTGCAGGTTTGCCGGATGATTCTGGATCTTCCTCTTTCTTTGCTATTACTTTTTTCGGTTTATCAGACTTCGCCATATCGAGCAGGATTAATCAACGTAAAATTTCTATCTAATTTTTAATTAGCCAAATTTTTCCTCAATATTTTTCTACGGCTTATTTCAGCTTAATGATCTGATCCCTTCCCGGGCCGTTCGAAACGTGTGAAACATCAACCCCAAGGTACCCGTTTACATGTTGAATATAGTTCTTCATCAGCACAGGAATGTCCTGGACCGACGAAATATTTGTGATATCTGTTTTCCATCCGGGTAGGGTGGTATATAAAGGCTCAATATTCGTTTTCATCATCTGATAGGGCACTTCAAGCTTTTGCTCGCCGTTAATCATATAGCTTTCACAAAGCGAGAGGCTGTCAAAGCTATCAAGCACATCAGCCTTGGTCATTATGATCTTGGTGACTCCATTGATCATGCAGGCAAATTTCAATGCCACCAGGTCAATCCATCCGCAGCGCCTTGGCCGGCCTGTGGTGGCCCCGAATTCGCTGCCCAGTTTCCGCAGTTCCTCACCCGTTGCATCGTGCAATTCAGTAGGGAAAGGTCCACTTCCAACGCGTGTACAATACGCTTTAGAAACACCCATCACATCGCGGATCTTTTGAGGAGCGACACCCAGGCCTGAGCATACCCCGGAAGTGGTGGTGCTTGAAGATGTGACAAAGGGGAATGTTCCGAAGTCTACGTCCAGCATACTGCCTTGCGCGCCCTCAGCTAAAACTTTAGCACCCTTGCTGATTCGATCATTGATAAAATATTCCCCATTTACGATTTTCAGTTCCCGCATAAATTCCAGGGCTTCGAAGAATTCCTCTTCCCAGGCATTTATGTCTTCACTGAAATTATTGGAATCGAGCAGGCGCTGATGCTTCAGCCTGAGTTTAATATACTGCGTAGTGAAATTTCTGTCGAGCAGGTCTCCCACCCTTAATCCATTTCTGCCGGTTTTATCCATATAGGCAGGGCCGATACCTTTTAGTGTGGAACCGATCTTTTCATTTCCTTTTGAGATCTCTGATGCTTTATCAAGGGCCCGATGGGTTGGAAGAATAAGGTGTGTCCGCTCAGAAATGTACAAGTTCTTCCGGCAATCCACGCCCATGTCCGCCACTTTCTGGGCCTCTTTTTTCAACGTCACAGGATCCAGTACCACACCATTGCCAATCAGGTTGATGGTGTTCTCGTGAAACACCCCGGAAGGGATTTGATGCAGCACCACTTTAGTTCCGTTCACATAAAGCGTATGACCCGCATTGGGCCCGCCCTGGAAACGAGCAATAATATCGTATGAGGGGGCAAAGTAATCTACGATCTTTCCTTTCCCTTCATCACCCCATTGAAGGCCTAAAATAACATCAACCATGTACCGTTTTTGAAGGCAGCAAAGATAGTGGGATAATATGAACTAAACCGATTCCGTATCAAATCGCTCAACAGAATGTATTCCGGGTAATTGCTTCAATCTGTCGAAAAGTTTTTCGAGCTCATCTTTGTCGTGCACAAACAATTTGATATTTCCCCTGAACACCCCTTCGTTGGCTTCAATGGTAAGTGCTGCGATATTGATTTTGAGTTCCCCTGATATCAGATTTGTGATTTTGTTGATCACGCCAACGTCGTCCAGTCCAATGATGTTGATACCCGTGAGGAACGAGATCTCTTTATTCTTAGCCCACTTGGTTTTAACCACCCGATGACCAAACTGGGACAATAATCTGGTCGCATTAGGGCAATTGGTTCGATGAATGACCAGCCCCTTACCCGTTGACACAAAACCAAATACGTCATCCCCCGGAATGGGCTTACAACAATTGGCCAGGTGATATACGATCCGGTCGCTGCTCTCCCCGAATATGATCAATTCCGCGTCTTTCTTGGGGGTCACCCGCGAAAAATCCTGCTCGGGCTTGAGCTCATCTGCTTTAACCAGTTTCGGAGGTTCCAATTTATCACCCAAAACCTGGAAATCTTTCAGTTCTTTCAGTTCAAGGGTTTTAGTGGCAATGCGGTAAAAAAGATCGAGGGACGACTGTAGTTTATAGAAGTTCGTGACTACTTCAATATTGTGAGGACTATAAGCTGCTCCGAGCCCCTCAAGTTTACGCTGGAGGGTGTACTTGCCATCTTCCGCCACTTTTCTCTTCTCTTCCTTCAGTGCGTCCTTGATCTTGTTGCGGGCCTTGGCCGTGACAACAAAGTTCAGCCAGTCTTCACTGGGTTTTTGCTTGTTTGAAGTAATGATCTCGATCTGGTCCCCGCTGCGCAGTTTATGCGAAATCGGGACCAACTTATGATTCACTTTTGCCCCAATACATTTGGTACCAATGGCGCTATGGATCGCAAAGGCAAAATCAAGGGCGGTGGAGTTGATGGGCATCATCTTCACATCCCCTTTGGGGGTATAGACATATATCTCTTCGGTAAGAAAGGATGTTTTGAAATCATGGAGGAAATCTATGCTTCCGATCTCCTGGTGCATGAGGGCTTCCCGGATCTGGGAAAACCACTGATCGAACCGGTCTTCATCCTGCCCGCCCTCTTTATATTTCCAGTGCGCCGCCAGGCCTTTCTCCGCGATCTCATTCATCCGCTTTGACCTGATCTGCACTTCCACCCATCTGCCCTGGGGACCCATTACAGTGGTATGAAGGGCTTCGTATCCATTGGACTTGGGATTGCTCAGCCAGTCCCTGAGGCGCTCCGGAGACGGGGTGTACATGTCTGTGATCAATGAATAGACTTTCCAGCAATCTTCCTTCTCTCTTTCCTGCGGCGACGTGAGGATGATCCGGATGGCGAAGAGATCGTATACTTCTTCAAAACTCACCCCTTTTTTCTTCATCTTATTCCAAATGGAATGGATGGATTTGGGGCGGCCCTGGATCTCATAGTCGAACTCAGCCTTGTCCAGTTTATCCTTGATGGGCTTGATGAATTCGTTGATGTAGCGGGTTCTTTCCCTTCTTGTTTCCGAAAGTTTCCTGGCGATTTCCTTGTAGGTATCCGGCTCCAGGTATTTCATCGACAGGTCCTCCAGTTCGGTCTTGACGTTGTAAAGTCCCATCCGGTGGGCCAGCGGGGCGTATACATAGACCGTTTCGGAGGAAACCTTAAGTTGTTTTTCGGTCTTCATGCTGTCCAGCGTCCGCATATTATGGAGCCTGTCGGCCAGCTTGATCAGGATCACCCGGGGGTCGTCGGTCAGGGTAAGCAGGATCTTCTTGAAATTTTCAGCCTGCTGGCTGGAATTGGCGTCAACTACGTTTGAGATCTTGGTCAGACCATCAATGATCCTCGCCATCTCGCTGCCAAATTCCCTTTCAATATCTTCCAGTGTAACGTCTGTATCTTCTACGGTGTCGTGCAGTAACGCGCAAATGGTGGATCGCACACCCAAACCGATCTCTTCAACGCAGATCCGGGACACCGCCAGCGGGTGAAGAATGTAAGGCTCACCGCTTTTACGTCGCATCGTCTTATGGGCTTCAACGGCGATCTCAAAAGCCCTGCGCACCAGTTCTTTATCCCCGGGTTTCAGCTTTGGCTTCAGTACCCTGAGAAGGGCACGATATTGCCTGACGATCTCTTTTTTCTCCTGATCGTCTGTAAGATTGTATTTCGGCACCAGTTGTTGATCCAGCAACTCCATACGCGAAGTTAGTGAGTTAGCCGGATGTTAGTGAGTTAACCGGTTAGATTGCTAGCCGGGTAGATGTTTAGTGAGGTAGACAGTTAATGCATTATTCCACTTGTTCCCCGGCTTGCTTGTTGGCTCGTTATCTGGCTCGATTTTCCCGGCTCGCTTGTTCCCCGGTTATCCGGTTCGATTTTTTCCTTACCTTTGCACCCCTTCATGCGCATGTGGCGTAATTGGTAGCCGCGCCAGACTTAGGATCTGGTGTTTCACGACGTGGGGGTTCGAGTCCCTCCATGCGCACAAAACCGAATACAACTGTCTATGGCAGTTGTATTTACAATTAAACTGGTCCGCCGATCGCGAATAGCTATTTCGTGCGCCCATCAGTCCATTCCTTAATTCGCCAATTAGTCAATTTTTTTTATGCCTACAGTTTCCAGAGAGAACATCAGCCTTTTGAACGATAAGTTAACCGTGACCGTAAATCGGGAAGATTATTTTCCTGCTTTTGAAAAGGCGCTGAAACACTTCGCCAAAACCGCTAACATACCTGGCTTCAGGAAAGGCATGGTACCCGCAGGAATGGTTCGTAAAATGCATGGCCCGGCCTTGTTTGCCGACGAGGTTCTACGTACTATTGAAAAAAGCCTGATGGACTATCTCCGTGAAGAAAAACTGGACATATTTGGCCAGCCTCTTCCCAGTCCGGAAAATTCCGCGGACCAACTGAACCTGAACGAACCTGGCGACTATAGCTTTTCGTTTGAAATCGGTTTGAAACCCGAGTTCAACATTGATCTGGAATCCATGGTCATGGATAAATACAAGATCGAAGTTACCCAGGAGATGATTGATGAAGAATTGGACAGACTCAGGCAAAGGCTGGGCAAAATGCAAGAGCCTGAAACCGTTGCCAGTGAAGACAATGTTTTAAACGTTGTGTTCGAAGAGTCAGATCCGGCAGGCTTACCGGTAGGGGAAGGTGCTCAAAAAGAAAACTCACTTCTTGTTAAATATTTCACGCCTGCAGTAAGAGAAAAACTGATGGGGCTGAAGAAAGACGATCATATCGTGATTCAACTCACTACAGCCTTTGAGGAAAAAGAAAGGGAATGGCTGATCAAAGACCTGGGGGTTGACGCGAATGATGCCGCCCAATTGGAGAAATATTATAAAATGAAACTCGCAAAGGTTGGCCTCGTGGAGAAAAGACCTTTAGACGAAGAATTTTTCAAAGAGGCATTTCCCAAAAAGGATATTAAAACAGAAGAAGAATTGCGCGCCACTTTAAGTGCCGAAATTGCTGAACAGTTGGATAAACAAACCACTAATTACCTCCATCACGAACTCTATCATAAACTGCTGGATAATGTTAAGATGGATTTCCCAGAAGTATTTTTGAAACGCTGGATGCAAACGGGTGCAGAACAACCTAAAACTGCGGCACAAGTTGAAGTTGAATTTCCGGGATTTATCGATCAGCTAAGATGGACGCTCATCAGCGATAAGATCGTTAGGGAAAACAACCTTGATGTAAGTCCTGAAGAAATGAAAGATTATATGAGGCAGCAGATCATGGGCTATTTTGGTGGCATGAGCCTGGACGGAAATGTTGAATGGCTGGACAGCTATGTAGACCGAATGATGCAGGACGAGCAGCAGCTCGACAGCTCATACCGCAGGCTTATTACTGAAAAAATATTCAGCTGGGTGGCCACCAGGGTGCAGATTAATGAGAAGCCTACCAGTACGGAAGCATTTTTGAAAATGCAGGAAAAACATAACCACGAACACCATGAGCATGAGGAAGTGAGTTAATGTGTTAACCGGTTAGATGATTAATGTATTAGTGCTTTAGAGCATTTGGAAGTGAGGAAATCCACGGTCAAATGCTCTTTTGCTTTAAGAGCACACCAACCATCTATCTTATTCACCATCTACCCGGCTAGCATACTAACTGGCAAAACCACTAACGTCGCGTCGTTTTGTCTGATTTTGGGGATTTGCACGATTTTGGACAATCAAATGCTTTAAATTGCCCAATAATCAAAATACCTACTATGGATCTTGGAAAAGAATTTGAAAAGTATGCGGTAAAGCATCGGGGTATTTCCAGTAGTCTCCTGCATGGTTATACAAACCATATGGTCACTAATTTGACTCCCAATATCATCGAGGAAAGGCCTATGAATGTTGCTGTTATGGACGTTTACAGCCGATTGATGATGGATAGGATCATTTTTCTGGGTTACCCGATATCGGACGAAGTTGCGAATATTATTACAGCCCAGTTGTTGTTTCTGGACAGCACAGACAGACAGCGCGATATCCAAATGTATATTAATAGCCCCGGGGGCTCGGTTTACTCAGGAATGGGTGTTTATGACACCATGCAATATGTTACTCCTGACGTTTCCACCATCACCATAGGTGTAGCTGCCAGTATGGCCGCTGTGCTGATGTGCGCCGGCGCAGCCGGAAAAAGGACTGCCCTGAAGCATTCCCGAATTATGATGCACCAACCTAGTGCAGGTGCAGGCGGACAAGCCTCCGACATTGAGATCACGGTTAACCAGGTTAAGAAATTGAAGCGTGAACTTTATGAGGTGGTTTCCTACCACAGCGGTCAGGACGTTGAAAAAATCGCTGGTGATTTCGACCGTGATTTTTGGATGACCGCTACTGAAGCCAAAGAATATGGCCTGGTTGATGAAGTGCTGACCCTAAATCCTAAAAAACTGAAACAGAAATAAGAATCTTATTATGCAATACATGAAAAATAAGAATCCATTTAGATTGGAAGATGAAGAGGAGCCAAAGACGCCGGAGAACCCAATGGAAAAAATGCTAAGCTCCGTGCAATTTGACAAGAAATTCATTGAACAGCGTAAGGTGTTCCTCTGGGGACCCGTTGACGACCGTTCAGCTAAAGATATTACCTCAAGGTTGTTATACCTCGAAGCAATCGATCCGGGTAAAGAAATTACTTTTTACATTAACAGCCCCGGTGGTGTGGTGACCAGTGGTATGGTAATCTATGACACCATGCAAATGATTTCTTCCCCTGTATCTACGGTTTGCATGGGTATGGCAGCCTCCATGGGTTCCATCCTGCTCAGCGGAGGGGAAAAAGGCCGAAGGTTCATCTTCCCGCACGGCGAAGTAATGATCCACCAGCCTAGCGGTGGCGGTCAGGGTACATCAGCTGACCTGGAGATCATGGCAGAACAGATCAGGAAAATCAAAGAATTGGGAGCCAAGATACTTGCCGACAATTGTGGTCAGCCTTTTGAAAAAGTGATGAAGGATTTCGACCGCGATTACTGGATGGGCGCTGAAGAATCCGTAAAATACGGCATCGTCGACGCTGCGATCAATAAGATTGACTAATTAGCTGATTGGCGGATTGGCTGATTCTTTGTGGCAAGTTCACTAGAATCAGCCAATTTTATTTCCTATAATGTATTAATTATTAGTCAGTTAGCAATTTAGCCGATTCGGCAATTTTTTTATTTTAACTTTGCACTGATCAAATTGAAAAAATGGCCAAATCAACTCTACATTGTTCGTTCTGCGGAAGAAGCCGGGATGAAGTCAAGATCCTGATAGCAGGACAGGACGGGCATATCTGTGAAAACTGCGTTGAACACGCCAGGGAGATCATTGAACAGGAACTCACTGTCAGAAACGACCCTGCCAACTCGAACTATAAACTTACTGTCAGGAAACCCGTAGAAATTAAGCGGTTCCTGGATGAATACGTAATTGGTCAGGACGATGCGAAAAAAGTTCTGTCTGTAGCGGTATACAACCACTACAAAAGGCTTCAGTTCAAACAGGTCGAAGGTGATGTTGAGATCGACAAGAGCAATATCATCATGGTGGGTGAAACCGGTACAGGAAAAACGCTGCTGGCTAAAACCATTGCAAAATTGCTCAATGTTCCTTTCGCTATCGTTGATGCTACTGTATTTACAGAAGCAGGTTACGTGGGCGAAGACGTTGAATCAATATTAACCAGACTCCTGCAGGTTTGTAATTATGATGTTACTGCCGCAGAAAAAGGAATTGTTTATATCGACGAAATTGACAAGATCGCCAGGAAGTGAGACAATCCTTCCATCACACGCGATGTAAGCGGTGAAGGTGTACAACAGGGATTACTTAAACTACTTGAAGGAACCGAAGTACTGGTTCCGCCACAAGGAGGCCGAAAACATCCCGAACAAAAACTCATCAAAGTTAATACACAGAACATTCTGTTCGTCTGCGGTGGCGCATTCGATGGGATCGACAAGATCATTGCCCGTCGGGTTAACACCAACGCGATTGGATTCAATGTCAACAAAGAGGAACAGGAGGAAATGAAAAAGAACCTCTTGCAATACGTAAACGCACAGGACTTGAAAGGTTTTGGTTTGATACCCGAACTATTGGGACGTTTGCCGGTAGTGACTTACCTGAGTCCTCTTGATGCAGAAACACTGAGGGCGATCCTTACGGAACCAAAGAATTCACTGATCAAACAGTACACTAAATTATTTGAGCTCGAAGGCATAGAACTTACCATTGAAATGCCGGTTTATGACTTCATGGTCACGAAGGCTATGGAATATAAACTTGGGGCAAGAGGACTTAGATCCATCTGTGAAAGCATCCTTACAGATGCCATGTTTGAGCTCCCCTCTACCAACCAAAAGAAATTCGAGCTCACACTGGACTACGCAAAACATAAGTTTGACAAATCAAAGCTGAGCTTGCTAAAGGTGGCCTAAGTCATCGTAAGCAGCTTGTCCGAATAAGAAAGTAAGGAGTAGAAATTCATTGTTGCCGTGGCAGCGATGATTTTTACTCCTTACTTTTTTAGTACCATTTTTTACCGGAAATTCGTGACTTTTGATGTATGAATGAACTCATCAATAGGCTCACAGGGGCAGGTCTTACTGAAAAACAGTCATATCAGGCGATCACGATCATAAAGGAATTTGCTAAAGAGAAATTTCCAATATTTGGCGGCGCAATAGACAAACTGTTTGATAAGTACCAGACTAAGAGCGATGATGATTTTCTTGAATAGGAGGATCAGTTGTCCTCAGTCACTTTAACGTTTTCCAGTATCTCAGACTGGATCTTGAAGGATTTCTTGTATTGACCGTCTTGCGTGTCAACAACAAATTGCAGGCGGGAATAATCATTGCGAAAGACTCTGATGAACTTTGTGAAATCTCGTTTTCCGATGTTCTCGCGATACAGTTCCTGGCCATTTTCATCTTTGATCCTCAAAACCATTTTCTGATCTCCTGTCTGGCGGACAGCTACGGTAAAATCTAAAAAATCTGAACTTGAACCTGTGTACCTGATCTCTACACTTACAGGTTTTTCTATTTGCGTTTCGGGCACTTCAGCAGATGCTGACACCGTAACAAAAGAAAAAACAACAGCGAGTAAAACAAATGCCAGGAGGTTCTTTACAACTTTCACTTTCATATACTTTGGAATTTGGTGACATGTTTAGTATATGACAAAACAATCGAGTGGGATAATGATTAATCCGAAAAAGGCAAAAAGGTAACCCGGAAAAAAATAGATGCAAATGAAAAATAATACTTCCTTTAACACAATATTAATACGAGCGCTGTACAAAACAGAAGTATGACACATAATAAAATGATATTCAATGTTTGAACATCATTTTGTTAAAAACTAATATGAGCGGATTTTAAAACGTTCGCCGATGTATGATCATTTCAGGATCTGCCTGGCAATAACTGTTTTCTGAATCTCAGATGTACCTTCCCCAATGGTGCACAGTTTACTATCCCGATAAAATTTTTCAACTGGAAAGTCTTTCGTATACCCATACCCACCGAATATTTGTACTGCATCAGTGGACACCTTAACAGCTATTTCACTGGCATAATATTTTGCCATGGCAGCTTCTTTGGTTACGGGCAGTTTCTTGTTCTTCAGGTCAGCTGCCTGTAGCGTCAGTATTTCCGCAGCTTCAATCTCAGTGGCCATATCAGCAAGTTTGAACGAGATACCTTGAAAATGCGAGATCGGCTGATCGAATTGTTTTCTTTCTTTTGAATATTGAAGCGCCGCTTCATATGCACCCCTGGCAATACCGATACTTAATGCGGCAATGGAAATTCTTCCACCATCCAATATTTTGAGGGCCTGCCTGAACCCATCACCCACATCTCCCATGCGTTGCTGGTCAGAAATACGGCATTGATCAAATATCATTTCTGCGGTTTCGCTGGCTCGCATACCCAGTTTATTCTCTTTTTTTCCGCCACTGAATCCTGACGTACCGCGCTCCACAATAAATGCAGTACTGTTACCACTGACACGAGGATCTCCCGTTCTTGCAATAACCACCGCAACTTCACCTGATCGTCCATGCGTGATCCAGTTCTTAGTACCATTGAGAATCCAGTCGTCTCCGTCTTTTACAGCTGTGGTTTGCAGATTTCC
Organism: Sphingobacteriales bacterium; assembly: GCA_031375135.1. Lineage (GTDB taxonomy): Bacteria > Bacteroidota > Bacteroidia > Chitinophagales > Chitinophagaceae > Pollutibacter. Next base: position 12,099 of record JANMHK010000086.1, read on the forward strand.
CGCATCACTGCCTGTATTGGGTTCAGTCAGCCCCCACGCTCCAAGCCATTCCCCGGATGCCAGCCTGGGCAAATATTTTTTCTTCTGTTCAACGTTTCCAAACTGCAAAATATGCCCGGTACACAGAGAATTATGTGCAGCGAGGCTTAGCCCTACTGAACCACATACTTTAGAGATCTCCTCAATTACGGCTACGTATTCGAAGTACGACAGTCCCGATCCTCCATACTCCTCAGGAACAAGGATTCCCATTAATCCCAACTTCCCCATTTCACGAAAAATATGCGCTGGAAATGCCTGACTTTCATCCCACTCCATCACATTAGGTTTGATATGCTGGCGTGCAAATTCCCTGGCTACTGCCGCTACCTGCTGCGTGATCTCATCCTGTTGAAACTCCATAGGTCTAATTGTATGGCAAAGTTATAAAAACGCTAACAACTGTTAGCTTTTGTTTACAATGCGACTATGTCAGCTGATTGGATTCAAAAAACGGGACCAGAACTCAATTCTTTCACTCGAAACTCAAATATTGACGGACCCGGTTTAACCATCCGGGGACAACTCAATTTTTTCACTCGAAACTCAAATATTCCCGCACCCGGTCTAACCATCCCAGGCTCAGAATAGTTATTTCTAATAGATCCTCAGGACCATTGAATCGACCATGCTGCCTCCGGAAATTTACGATCGCCCTTGCTTCATGTTTCTGGATATATGGATGAGCTGCCAATGAATCGACATCCCAACTGTTGATATTGATTTTAGCAAACGACTGCTGTTCCAGCTTAAGCAGTGGTCTGAGCACACTGAATAAACTATCGGATATCCCATAAATTCCCGCTACCTGCTCAACACTGTAAAATCCACCGCAACCCTGTCTGAAACGAATGATCCGTGAAGCTAACCTGGGCCCAATGCCAGGCAGGGATTCAAACAATGCAGAATCTGCGGAATTGATGTCTATAGGAACACGAGGAGCCCTGCTATAAGTCCCGGACGCAGGTCGCGACTGCCCATAAAAACTACTCTTGTCGTATTGTGCAGGCGCGCGATAGGATCCTTCATTCGAATGGTTGGTCCTGACCCAATGAGCCGCATAAGGCGTTCGGCTATTGAATTTGTAGCCTCCCCGATCGGCGATTCGCACCATTGGCATCAAACGTTCTGCCTCCTCTTTTCGCAAACCATAAATCTTTAACAGGTCTGCCGCTTGCCGAAATCTCCCGCCCCGATCCAAATATTTGCGAATCGTTTCAATGGTCCTTGTTCTAACACCCAACGTTTTCCAGGCTGTATCCGAAATGAGATTCGGGTCAAATGGAAAAGTCTTGTAATTTATGTCGGCCTGCATTCCCTTTTCCAAAGAATCACCGCGCATGGCCAGTTGTAGTGAATCCGCCCTCACCAACAGTTCGGGGTTGATCCGCTCTGGTTTTCCAAAATAGACAGGCAGAAGCCAGACCAGGATAATTAAGGACAATAATGCGATCACACCTGTACTTTCCTTACGGGAAAAACTTAGGTACCCCTTCAGCCACTCTTTCATTTTTTTATACGAAGTTCTGCGAGCCTGAAAACTACAACAAGGTGTTTACACGGCATGTAACCTGTTCTTTTCCAGTCAACATCCAAACCAAACCACTTGGTGGTTAAAAAACAGTTTCAGATCTCTATTGTTAGCCCGTCATAGGCCAGCGAAATACCTTCAGGAAGTTCCTGGTTCACTTCTTCATGCAGACCCAATTGGTGGGAGATATGGGTAAAATAGGCTCTGGGAACGCCCAGATCCTGGACCAATTCAATGGCCTCATTCAAAGAGAAATGAGAAATATGGGGTTCTTTACGAAGTGCATTCACCACCATCACTTCAGATCCACGCACCCGCTCCCGGGCTTGCTCGTCCAATTTATTGGCGTCAGTGATATAAGTGAATTTGCCAAAACGAAATCCCAGCACGGGCATCCTCATATGCCATACTTCAATGGGTAGCACATGGATATCCCCCACTTCAAAAGCTTCGTCGGTAATGGCGTTTAAGTTGATTTCAGGGACACCAGGATATCTTTTTTCTGCAAACGCATAGTAGAAATCACGGCGAAGGGCTTCTTCAGTCAGAGAATTGGCGTAAAGTTCCATAGGCTTTCGTGAAAAGAAATTAAAAGCCCTAACATCGTCAAGGCCAGCGATATGGTCTTTATGGGGGTGGGTAAACAGAACCGCATCCAGATGTTTGCTATTTGTCCTAAGCATCTGATACCGAAAATCAGGGGTGGTGTCAACAACAAGCGTGGTGTTGGGAGAAGAGACCATGATAGAGCTTCGCAACCGATCATCATGCGGATCACCGGATTGGCAAACCTTGCAATCGCAACCGATCATAGGTACGCCACTACTGGTGCCGGTGCCCAAGAATTTAATATGAAGCCGGGGGTGACTCACCGAACAAATGTAACGGTTAATGGGAATGAATGACGAGCCCTTCCATTTACTTTTCTTCCAGCCTGGCGGCCAGTTCCTCGTAAAGCTTGCGATTATCCGGGCTTAGGTGACTTGGTTCAATAGTAAGTAGCGATACCAGGTCTATCAGTGTATTTATCCTGCCCTCAGTCTGTAAAAATTTGTTGAGTACGATCACTTTCTTCTGTTCCAAAATACAATACCCGCTTTGAAAGGTACCCCGCTCATAGCGCATTACATACCCTGCCTCCTCGATGAGTTTTTCAATACGGTTAAGGGTTGCAGGATTATACTTTATGCTCATGGACCAGATTTCATCAAAGGTACTGAAACCGGCGCCATCACGATTCGCCGTCCGCTAAAGTTTTTCTACATTCGAATGAATAAATGTGTATAAGCATTTTTCACCAGAAAAGTCAATGTCTATCCCGTCTCCACCACAAAAACATGATCTCGAATCCACTTATATTGCATCATAACAAATGAAGAAATTCTTAAGCATATTTACTACCCTGGTTTTACTGCTCACCGGACTTTATTTTCTTTGGTCCACCCTTGGCAGAACTCCGGCTCCCATCAATGTGCAATTGAACCTCGACAGCAGCTTTGCCGTTAATGCCAATTCCGGGAAAGGCAATGTGATTGGCATCAACGCATATATGGTCACGGACGACTACTCCAGCAAGGACCACTTCTTCAGTAAACTGGATGGGTATCTGACGGTATGCAAACAGAAGAACTGGCTAAATGCTAAAACGGTTGTCATCTTTCCCGAATACATTGGAACATGGCTTGTTGTTGAAGGTGAAAAGCAATCTGCTTTAAGCGCCCCTGGCATTAACACGGCACTTCGGGGTTTCGTACTTTCCAATTTCTTTACCTATATCAGATCCTGGTTCATGTCGCCGGACTCTGCACAAGACAAAGTGAAGCATTCTGTTTTTGCGACCAAAGGCCAGCGAATGGCATATATCTACAGCAGGGTTTTTACGGAGCTGGCAAAAAAATACGGCATTACCATTATCGCCGGATCCATATTACTTCAGAATCCTGAAGTAAGGGGCAACCGGATCATACCTCATAATGGCTCTCTGGAAAACATCGCCGCTGTTTTTAATCCAGACGGCAGCATACAAAACAAACTTTCCCGTAAAGCATTTCCGATCCAGGATGAATTGCCCTTCATCAAGAAATGCGAACCGGCTGACCTCCCGGTATACTCACTGCCGATAGGAAAAACGGCCGTGATGATTTGCGCCGATTCCTGGTATCCCGAATCTTATCAAGCTGTACAACAAGATCAACTGCAGTTCGTTGCTGTGCCGGCATACACAACCATTGATCATTCAATGGCTGGAAAATGGCTGGGATACAGCGGTTTTCAAGCACCCTGTGATGTAGACACGACAGATATTGGAAAAATAACGCTTAGGGAAGCCTGGATAAAATATACAATGCCCGGCAGGATAAAAAATATCAATACGCCCTATGGCATGGCCGTATCACTGCGGGGCAAGTTATGGGACCTGGGAACCGATGGTGAATTGATCGTTTATGACCGCGGAAACATCGTTTCACCTCCAGCGATGGCCGGAGCATCCATGGTTTGTCTTTGGCTTCAGTAACCGCTCCCGGCTCATAAAACAATGGTTAACTCACTCAATTTTACTACTCATTCGGATGATCGGTATGATCATCTCTTCCAGGGAAATACCGCCATGCTGAAACGTATTGCGGTAGTAATTGACATAATGGTTATAGTTATTGGGGTAACACAGATAGCCGTCTTCCTTCGCAAATATGAAAGATGAATTTACAGTTGGAGAAGGCAATCCTGCTTCTTTTGGATCGCGCACGGCAAACACGTCCCTGGGCTCGTAATTCAAATTACGCCCGTGCTTGTACCTGAGATTACTCGTGGTTTGTTTGTCGCCGATCACCTTGCAGGGACTGTTCACGCGAACGCTTCCGTGGTCTGTTGACAAAATGATATTGAACTTTTTGTCGGATATTTTTTTCAATGCCTGGTAAAGGGGCGAGTGAATAAACCAACTTGATGTCAGGCTCCGGTAGCTCGCCTCATCACTGGCCAATTCTTTCAATACTTCCAGTTCTGTGCGGGCGTGGCTGAGCATATCCACAAAATTGTATACCACGATACTGATATCGAAATTCAACAGGTTATGAGCGTTGTCAACCAGTTTCTGGGCCTCATGGTTGTTCACGATCTTATTGTATGAAAATTTAATGTCCTCCTTTCGCATTCTTTTCAACTGGCCCCGGAAGAACTCCTCTTCATGCAAATTCTTTCCGCCCTCTTCCTCATCATTTTTCCAGAGAGAAGGATACTGCTTTTCAATCTCAGACGGCAACAGGCCTGCAAAAACGGCGTTACGACAATACTGCGTGGCCGTGGGGAGGATGCTGTAGAAAGTTTCTTCTTCCTGTATCCTGAAATGTTCAGAAAATACGGGTTGAATAGCCTTCCACTGGTCGTACCTGAGGTTATCGATCAACAGCCACACCGTTGGCACACCTTTCTCCAAATGGGGTAGTATTTTGAACTGGAAAAGATTGTGACTCATGATCGGTGCACTTGTCGCTTTCGGACTTAGCCATTGCAGATAATTCTTGCTGATAAATTTGAAAAACTCAGTATTTGCTTCGCTTTTCTGGCTCTGTAATACTTCCTGCAATTCGGGGCTGTCACTTTTCATCATTTCCAGTTCCCAGTACACAAGCTTCTTGTAGATCTCCATCCATTCGTTATAGTCCGGATTGTTGTTGAGGGCCATGAACAGCTCCCTGAACTGTTGCTGATAAGCGGTCATTGTTTTTTCAGCCACCAGCCTTTTATTATCAATGATCTTCTTCAAACTCAATAATACCTGGTTAGGATTGACAGGCTTGATAAGATAGTCACTGATCTGGGAACCAATGGCTTCATCCATCAGGTTCTCTGTTTCGTTCTTAGTGATCATCACGATAGGAAGCTGGCCGTTGACTTCCTTGATCCGGCTCAGCGTTTCGATACCTGTGATCCCCGGCATTGTTTCATCAAGCAATACCACATCAACAATATTTCCGCCCTTTACATAGTCGATCGCATCATATCCATTGGTAAGCGTGACCACATCATAGCCTTTGTTCTCCAGAAACTTTTTTTGGGATTGCAGGCTTTCTATCTCATCATCTACCCAAAGGATCTTTGCTAATGCCATAAAGAGTATTTATTATTACGTTGTGGCTAAAGTTAGTATATAGGTTTGCCCTTTATACCTTTGTGGTTGCCCGATTCCAAATTTAACAATTCATGCATGCAGTTTCGAAAAATCATTAATGATCCCGTCTATGGATTCATCACCATAGATGAACCGCTGATATTCGAGATCATTTCCCATCCTTTTTACCAAAGACTGCGCAGGATCAAGCAAATGGCGCTGGCATATCTTGTATATCCCGGAGCCGTGCACACCAGGCTTCATCATTCTTTAGGCGCCTACCACCTGATGACGCTGGCCCTTGCGGAACTCACCAGTAAAGGAATTGAGATCACGGAGGAGGAAAAAACTTCTGCGAAGATCGCCATCTTACTACATGATATAGGGCATGGACCATTCTCGCATGCCCTTGAGCATGTGCTCATCGAGAATATGCATCATGAAG
>JANMHK010000105.1:0-13584 GCA_031375135.1 Sphingobacteriales bacterium
TTTCAGTCTTTCAACATTTTTTAAAATTGCCGGCTCCCATTTAAGATCAAAACCATATTGAGTTGACAAAGCCCATCGTGCCATCCTTTCGGCGGCTTCTTCTTTTTTCTGGGGATGATACCAGTTTACCTGCTGATCGTATGTGCATACATATCCGGTATTTGGTAGTTCTTTAAAAGCTTTGAACTGTCCTTCCCTGATATTTGGGGATGGATCCAGCATTCTGACTTCAAAATTTTCAAGGGTTTGCGGTTCACCGCCAGCACTGAACTCGACTATGCCGAAGGGTAAATTCACATCATTAAATGTTGCCCTCCAATCGTTAATGAGCGCCTTGAAATTAGCAGCATATTGTGTTGGCCGGGAATCCTCAAGCGCATTGTTATATCCCTGGTGAAAAACGGTTCCTTTTACAGTAAGCCCGGCTATAACGCTTACCATACCGGTATAGGATGAGCCCGGGAAATTACGGTCATAAGCCGGATAAGGCGAAGGCTCAGTAGGTTTTGGCGCGGGCTCCAGGCCTTCCTTTATCCTTGCAGCACTCCGAATCTCCCAGTTTTTAATTTTTTCTTTAAGGTCTTTATCAGGATCATAAGCGGCCACTTTATCATTCCATTGTTTCACCAAGGAACTGTTTTCGGGCATCTTGGCCAATGTTCCCGGGGACATCCATGCTTCAATGGTAGTGCCTCCCATTGACACATCAATCAACCCGATAGGTACCTGGCTGGCCATATACAGGCGCCGGCCGAAAATATAGCCTATTCCGGAAAATGTTGGGACCGTTTCGGGGGAGCAGGTGAACCAATATCCCTTTTTATCATACCGGTCGTACCAACTGTCGTACTCATTGAGGCGTTCAAAATCCCTTTTCGGTTTCATGTTTGCCGAACTGGGGATGGTCATCAAACGAATTTTTGGAAAATTTGCAGACAGGATTTCCACATCACCATGGAAGATTCGGGCAAGATCAAACTCCATATTGCTCTGCCCACCGAGTAACCATACATCCCCAACCAGTACATTGGCAAACCGGACCGAACTGGCTTTGCCCGATACTTTCATTTCCCTCGGTGTTGCGCTGGCAGGCATGGGATCGAGACTGAGTGACCATTCTCCAATTTTGTTGGTAACAACAGATTTGACCTGGCCCCCGAATTCAATGATTACTTTTTCCTGCGGGTCCGCCAACCCCCAAACTTTAACCGGTTTGTCGCGCTGCAACACCATGTTGTTGTCGAAGATATGGAAAGGACGTACCTGTGCTTTCAACGGAAGAGCCAGTCCGGCAAACAGGACGATAGTGAGAAAGATGAATATACTTTTTATCATGGATCGACTGTATAAAATAAATCGGCTGTGTGACAAAAGCTGATTCCAATAAGGGATAGACATTACTAAATTTATTTTATTTTCTTCGTTGTCTACTTAATTCCTTCACTCTACTGATCCCGAGGGGCTGCCTGTTTAGTGGGGCGCTGCGCCCACTTGATTTCGAGAGGTGAAGTAGTTTTTGAAGTTCTATCCGTTTGTCTGCCTCTGTGAAAAACAAGTTTGTCTTTTCACCAGGATCTATGGACAGGTTGAATAATTGACCAGTTGCACCTGGCGCAGTCTCCGGCAAAGCATATTTACTAAGCTCCTCTCCTTCATAGTTATTACCCCCGGAACCGAGGTGGTCCAGGTATTTCCAGTTTCCCTGGCGAACCTGAAATTCTCCCCGAAAACTTTGGGTCAACAAATAAGGCCTGATCGATTTATTCCTATCCTGCGTTCCCAGCATAGCTGGCACCATATCATAACTATCCCTGGCATCTTCATCTTTAAGAGAATATCCAATTATTGAAGCAGTTGAAGCAAAAATATCCGTGGTACTGATCAGTTGATCGGATACTAATCCCTTGGGGAATACTTTTGGCCAACGAACAATAAAGGGAACGCGGTGCCCCCCTTCCCAGCCATCCCGTTTCATTCCTCGCCAGCCTCCGGAAGCATCGTGGCCGTAATCCTGGCGCATCCAGTCTACATGTACCGTTTCGGCTCCATTATCAGCATTAAAAATAATCAGGGTGTTATCATCGATCCCCAGCTTTTTCACCAAATCTATTACACGCCCAACAGGCACATCCAGTTCCCGCATAAAATCACCCCTTGGACCTGCATTTGTTGTGCCAATAAATTCAGCAGCTGGAAGTACGGGAGCATGCGCAATCTGGGTGGAAAAAACAGCAAAAAATGGCTTGTTGGGTTTGCTTTTCCGATGCTCCGTGATGAACGCGCGGGTCTTTTCATAAAATATCAAATCCGCCTCCATAAAATTGTAGCCTGGTGACATCCAGCCTTCGTCGTTATCCCAATGCCATTTATTTCCCGGATCGGGAAGATTAGAACTTTTATGTCTTTCGCTCGCAGGAATGGGAACCATACCATTCTCGATGTATATGTAAAGAGGATCCGTGTTAGGACAATTAGGTGTAATAAAAGATACATCAAAGCCTCTTTCATTGGGACCATCAATTAGAGGCGTGCTTTTTTCGTAATCAATGAGGAGTGAATTTTCGAAACCACCACCCAATTGCTTATGATTTTTGTCGAACCAGGTAAGGCCCACGTGCCATTTTCCAAAAACGCCTGTGTGGTATCCCTTTGATCGGAGCATTTCTGCAATCGTAAGTGTCCCCGGCTTCAAATAACTCGGTCCGCCTGGCCCTTCAAAGGCGCCACCGCCCTTACCAGTAGAGCGATATATTTGTTGACCGGAATACAATCCATAACGGGAAGGCGAACAGATGGTTGAAGGACTGTGAGCATCTGTAAACATCACCCCTTCTTTGGCCAATCTATCTAATTGCGGGGTGGTGTAGGCTGAATTTTTATTGTAACAGGAAAGATCACCGTATCCAACATCGTCGGCATAAATGATGATGATGTTTGGCAATTCCTGGGCAATGGAGGTTGCCCATATTATTAAACAGCCAAAAGTCATTACCAATAATTTATTTCCAGTCATATTTTTCTTTTTATCCAATTGAAAAGAACAATCTATTCCATTGGTACCGGCCCTGCGGGCAAATGCTGAAGCAGGTAACGAACAATAAGGGTGCGCATATGCAATGTTGATCCCTCCCCTTCCCGCAGCCCATGATCACGATTGGGGTATGCCATATAATCGAATGGTTTTCCCAATTCTATTAGTCTATCAATCAGTCCTTCGGTAATTTGTAAATGGGTATTCGTTTCGCCGGTTCCATGTAATATGAGAAGATCGCCTTGGAGGCCTTCTGCAAAATTGATAGGCGCAGACAGGCGATAACCTTCCGGATTTACTTCCCTGGTTTTCATATAAATTTCCTGGAACCAGGCATTATAAAGCCAAGGCTGAGGCTTCGGTGCCACTGCGATACCGACTTTATAAATTTCGGGTTTGCGGAACATCGCATTGAGCGTATTTGATCCACCACCACTCCAACCCCAAATACCAACACGGGACAGGTCCACAAACGAATGTTTGCGGCCAAGTTCTGCAATTCCTGCCGCTTGCTCTTCAGTGGAGAGCGGTCCCAGGCTACCGGATACCGCCTTCCGCCATGCAGCACCTTTGGGGCAAGGCGTACCCCGATTATCCATAGACATTACAATGTACCCCAGGTCAGCGATAGCGCGATGAAAATCTGTATAGGAATGTTGCCATGCGTCTAAAACCGTTTGCCCGTGAGGTTCTCCGTAGACATAAATAAATACAGGGTATTTTTTTGTTGAATCAAAATTGTATGGTTTGATCATCCATCCATCCATAATCACGCCATTGCCGATGTCCACTTTAAAAAATTCTTTTGGCTGTACTTTGGCATTCTCCATTTTTTTCTTAAGCGCACTATTATCTTCAAGTACCCGAACAACAAGGTGTTCAGGAAAACTCACCAGTTCGATTACCGGTGGAATGTTTCCACTTGAATACGTATGAAACGCCCACTTCCCATCAGGGGAGAAGTTATAATTGTGCGTACCCGGCTGATTCAACGGAGTAACTCTTTCAGCCTTCCGCTTGCCATCCAGTCTTACCCGGTACAAATATTTCTGTGTTCCATTTTCAGGAGAGGCAATAAAATAAAACCATCCAGCAGCTTCGTCTACTTTCACACGATCTATAACGTCGAATTCACCAGGCGTTAAAAGCATTTCATGGTTATTTTCTGTAGAGCCGATAAATGCATGCCTCCATCCATCCTTTTCGGTTAGTACAAGAAATGCTTTATGATTCCGCAACCACTCAAGGCCGCCATTTGTATTGAAGCTGGACATTACCCAATCCGGATCATTTTCTTTATAAATTGACCGGACCGTTCCATTTTGTGCATCGGCTAAAAAGAAATTTCGCTCTGTTCGAAACCTGTTAAATTGTTCTACCAATAGCATGTTTGAATTGCCCGCCCAGTCAACTTTTCCCAGATAGAAACCTTCTGTAGGCATGGGTAGTGCTACCCATCTGGTTTCTTTTCCGGAGGCATCTGTTATACCTAACCGCAATTTCGCTATGACGCCGCCTACCCTGGCAAACCTTGTTTCACTCACTCCCGGATAAGATGGATCACCTGGTATAAGTGCAGACCTCAGTTTCACTGCAGATTCATCTGCTTGCACAAAAGCTATCTTCTCTCCATCAGGACTCCAGACTGGCTGCCTGTTTGTAACAGAACCCTTAACCGCATCATTGGTGAGAGCAATAGTTGAATCGGTTTTCAAATTATAAAGGTGCAGGTTCCCCTCTTTGCCAAAGATTATTTTTTGGCCATCAGGAGAAATAGTATTGTTGCTTCCGGCAACTACATGTTGAAGGTTTCCGGTTTTTAAATCCAACATCCACCACCCGGTATGTTGGTTTTTTTCATTCTGACCTTTTAACTGAATTAAAACACTTTTTCCGTCTTTTGAAAATTGATAATCCTGAATGGAATAATTTTCTTTAGCAAAGTCTTTAAGAACCAAATTATTCGGATTGATTAAGACTGATCGCTTATCGTCAGCCGCGTTGTATGATACAAGGACACGCTGGCTTAAGCCCGGCACCAATTCATGAACAACATAGCCAGAACCATCCGGGAGCCAGCTTGCATTAAATGATTTTGCATTAAATTCATTTCCTTCATAAATAGCACGCAGTGTTTCCAAAGTTTTGGATGGCACAATGCTTTTGTTATTGGGCTGGGTTGACCTTTGTAACTGGCCATTCACCCTTATGGGAAATAAGGTTCCAGCAATCAGAAAGGCCGTCATTACCAACACCAAATTCATGAGTGTCTTAATCCTATTCATTTCAATAGTTTATATTTTTATGATTTCGAATAGGGTATGATGGTTGTCCATGGAGGCAAGATTGCTGAACGAAAAACGACTTGTCAGGTACTTGAGACATTCATAAGCAAGTTCACCCTCTACTAAGCTCGCAGAAGCCTGATCAAAGCATCATCTTATTTTTTGGTTAGTCAATTTTCCGTTGCAGGCAGCTTTCGGGCTGTAATACGGGCGTTTTAATCGTTTGATGTATGCTAAGTTTTTGCCAGCTTATAACGATTTCCCGGCTTAGTCATGAACCCTATTGACCCGTCCGGATACTTTGTAATTTTAACCTGCTTACCATTATTGGTAACACGATTAAGTGCACCTGCATGAATACGACAAAATTGTCCGGCTTTTGACAGCACCTCCACTTCGGTAACTAGTTTATTCGTCCAGCTAAATTTTAATTCGAAAGCTCCCCTGGCACATACACCGTTAAATGAACCTGTTGCCCATTCGTCGGGTAGAGCCGGCAAAAGCTCAATGGCTTCTTCGTGCGACAGGATCAACATTTCAGATATCCCGGCGGTAACGCCAAAACTGCCATCAACCTGCAGTGGCGTAAAGCATTTTGCAAAGAGGGAGGGATAGCATTGATCTTTAATATACCCCTTAAAAATGCTATTGGCCTTGTTACCATCGTACAATCGAGCCCAAAGACTCATTTTCCAGGCTCTTGAAAAGCCAGTACCTCCGTCACCGCGTTGTTCCAGTACTTTCTTAACCGGATCAACTAATTCCGGTGTCCTTTTTGCTGAAATAACATTCCCGGGGTAAAGGCCATATAGGTGAGAAAAGTGCCTGTGTTTATCTTCCATTTGTTCCAGATCGTCTGCCCATTCCTGTAACGATCCGTTTGAGCCAATTTGTGGTGGAACAAGACGGGTCCGTGCTTTGGCAACTCTTGCAGCAAATTCCTGATCAACTCCCAGTATTTTAGATGCTTCGGAATAATATCCGAAAAGGTCTGTCAGGATCTCCATATCCATGGCTGATCCGGAACAGATCGTGGTGAAATAGTACATGGAGGTTACTTCATCGAAGAAATATCTGTACCCGGGGCCCTTGGGCGGGTTTTCAGGTGAAGTGGATGGATTGGTTATTAACCATTTGCCATTTGGATGTTCTACCAGGAAGTCCATAAAAAACTCTACGGAGCCTTTTATGACCGGGTATACTTCCTTTAGATAATCCTTATTTAATGTAAAAAGATAATGTTCCCAGAGGTGTGTTGTAAGCCAGGCTCCGCCTACGGTAAATGTACCCCATGTTGGACCATCCATGGGAGCGGCCACTCTCCAGATATCAGTGTTTTGATGAAGTACCCATCCACTCGCCCCGTAATGTTCTTTTGCAACCTGTGCGCCCTGATCAGTCAGTTCTTTCACCATGGTAACCAGTGGCTCAGTCAATTCAGATAAATTGGCTGCTTCTGCAGGCCAATAGTTCATTTCCGTATTAATATTCGTAGTATACTTTGAGTCCCATGAGGGGTTCATGTCCTTATTCCAAATTCCCTGAAGGTTTGCCGGCTGTGTTCCTACGCGGGAAGAAGATATAAGAAGATAACGGCCAAACTGGTAACAAAGTGAAGCCAACTGGGGATCTGGTTCATTAGGCAATTTTTTTAATCTTTCATCTGTTGAAAGGAATGAGTTTTGGGTAGATGGTAGCTGTAGCGTCACCCTGTCAAACAGAGATTTATAATCCTTGACTGCAGCCTCCCGGATGCTACTATACTGTTTGCCCTCAATTCCTTTTAAGTATTTTTCAACTTTTGCATGATGGTCTCCGGTAACATCTTTATAATTTATGAAATTCGTTGCTGCAGCAAAAAACAGCGTAACTGAGTTTGCATTTTCAATAACCAGGTTAGCATCATTCACCGTCATGACACCGCCTTCCGGTACTGCTTTCAATCTTGCTTCATAACGCAGTTTCCCTTCAATGCCCATATAATCAGCTGATTTACCTGTTAGTACCAATTCATCGGTACCGGCACCATCCATCCTGAAATAATCAGTAGCATAGTTTGAATGAGCGCCATTTCTTACACCTCTCAATTCGGCAGTAAAAGAAATACTTCCCGGTTTGTCAGCAGTAATCCTTACCGCAATTACCTGATCCGGAGCGGACGAAAAAACCTCTCTACGGTAAGTAACCCCATTTACTTTATATTGAACACCATTCATTCCGGTAGCCAGATCTAACCATCGTTTATAGTCGGTAACTTCTTTTTCATTTTTGAAAGAGAGGATGAGATCAGCAAATGCCTGGTATTTCTGTTGCTCAACAGGATACCCCATAAGGTATCTTCCAAAAAGTTTGTGTGCCTTTAGTGGATTCCCTTCAAATATATTTTTCTGTATTTCGGGTAATACTTTGTACCCGCCTTTAACTACTGTTGAATAGGGCCCTCCCGACCAGTAAGTCTCCTCGTTTAACTGGATTCGCTCTTCTCCATTTTTTCCGAATACCATGGCACCCAAGCGTCCGTTTCCTACCGGAAGGGCTTCTTCCCATGCTGAAGCTGGTGATTTATACCATAACAAAGTTGAAGGATCAAAGTCTTTCGATTCAATTGAATTTGAAATACTTTGACCCTGGCAGTAACTTGGGTTGATGTAATTAGAAAGAACAAGAAATAATATTAAACCCTTTTTCATTCAGGAGTGTGATTGTAATGGTAAAAAATGCCCGATATCATTTATGCAAAGAACATTGGATAAATAATCATGATGTGAGATTAAACAAAATGTATTCAACCATGAGCACAATATTATATGAACCTAGTCGAACCAGAAAATCTTCCTCAGAATGAAATGTAACCAACTGTGGCCCCGAAAATGATCGGGACCACAGTTGGAACTGATCGAATTGTCAAAAATCATGGATAGACAAGTGTTCGGGCCTTTTTGGCATTCATTATCTCACACCTGTTCTTTTGTCCCACCAAACCTGTGTACCGTAGAAAATATCCTTTTCGACTATATTGAATGGAAAATTGGTGTTTAACGTTTTTTCCTCGTCAGCGTAGGCCATTCTGAATGGTGGCCGGTTGTGTGATGAGGCATAGTTTACTGTGATTTTGTCTAAAAGGGGCACATCTGTTCTTCTTGCTTCGGACCATGCTTCAACACTTTGCTTAAACAGGGAGATCCACTTTTGTAGCGCGATTTTTTGAAGGTTAGTTGATGTACCACTACCCCAGGCTACCTCGGGTTGTGTTAGAAAGGTTACTATGGCGCTTGTAGCTATTTTGCCACTCTCCTCGCAGGATTTGGTAATTCCAGTTTCATAAGCAGCACGGGCGTCGCCTGTGGCCAGCCCCCTTTGATAGGCTTCAGCAAGACAGAAATAGACTTCGGCAGAGTTCATATAAGGTACAAATCCTTTTGGATCATTCATAAACCAATTGCCAATATGAGACCTGTTGAAGTTGTTATTCATAGTGTCCGATTTTTCAGTTGGGCCAAACCGGTGGCCGCTATATTTGCCCCAGCTATTTTTATCAGCATACACGGAAAGCCTGGGGTCGTTATTATTTTGCAATGCATCAACGAAGGGTTGTTGCAATCTCCATCCTGTAGTTTTTGGAGCGGTACCTGTTGTACCCATTGATTTAAACCATATTTCCTGATCTGGTACAGTACCTGGAAAAATCCAGTATGCATTATCGTTGTTGGTGGTCATGATCGGATATTTTATCGGATCAGCCAACACTTCCTTAATAACCAGGCTAGCTTTTGCAGCATCTGCTGAAGACATGCGAATGGCTACCCGTAGTCGCAACGAATTGCAAAATTTTCGCCATTTGGCAATATCCCCTTTTAGAAAAAAGTCACCCGCTCCGATGGGTTTCCCGGTAGTACTAAACAAATCCGCGGCTGTTTTTAACTCTGCAAGAATGGCATTGTAAACAGCCTCCTGTTTGTCGTATTTTGGATAAAGCGTCCCTTTTTCCAACTGAAATGCTTCCGAATAGGGAATATCTCCCCACATGTCCGTAGTCTTTTGTGCATTGTACGCCTTGAAGGTTAAAGCAGCAGCGTACAGATTATCATTTGCCTCAGTTTTTGCGAGTCTCATGGCATCTGATGCATAGGTCATATTGATATACATGCTTCTCCACATACTATTGTTGATATCCACCCTGTATTCATAGTCAGGGGCACCAATCATACCTGAATAAGCTCCTGTATAATAACAAGCCAGACGTGTACCGAATAAGGTATTCATTGAGCTTAGTTCTGCCGACCCCAATACATTTGTTGCAGGAACAACGGTAGCAAGGTTGGGACTGATATTCATTTTGTCAAAATCTTTGGTACATGAAGAGTAGAGTATCATCATGCCTGCAAAGAATGACCATTTTATTTTACTTATATTTTTCATAATATAATCTTTGATCATGTTAGGAATTTAAAAACTGACTTTAACATTGATACCATAACTTCTGGTAGAGGGAATCTGGAAATTTTCGTACCCGACGCCGAAAGCACCGGAACCAAGGCCCGATTCAGGATCTACACCAAGTTCTTTGGTGCTTTTGTCCCTGTAAAGAATGGCAAGATTCCTGGCAACAAGGGATACGTTCAGTTTTTGAATGGTTTTAGATTTTAGATGAAAGTCATACCCCAACACAACTTCGCGAAGTTTGGCAAATGTTCCATCAAGAATACTGTATTCATGATTATTCCACATCCAATCTCCGCAATAAAAATCTTGTGCAGATACACGCTTATCATTGGGTTTACCATCCTCAAATACACCGTCGATAATCAAACCCGTTTCGCGTACATTATTTTTTGTTGTAACCTCATACGTTCCAGTTGGATAGGAGTGCCATGCAGTAGTACTAAAGAATTTACTACCCATGCGCACATCAATGAGGAAATTCAAATTGAACCCTTTATAATTGAAAGTGTTGGCCCAACCCCCGGTCCAATCTGGCGTAACAGTTCCAAGGTTTTTGGCAGCACTGGTAGTGCTGGGAAGGCCGTTAGGACCGACCACAATTTTTCCATCGGCATTTCTGACAAAAGGAAGCCCCCAGAGAATGCCCCATTCCTGACCGGGTATACCAAGTGTTTTCGCCCCGCCAAAGCCGGGGGATATCTCGTAGGAGGTAAGACCTCCATAGAGCGCATTAACCATACTTTTATTTTTTGCCCAGTTTAGAGAAGTGGTCCATCTTAAACCGGCTTTGCTATCAATCACTTTTGCTGAAAGCATTATTTCAATACCCGAGTTTTGGATTTCCCCTGCGTTCAATTTCATACTACGATAACCCGTTGTGCTGGAAGTTCCTACAGATAGAATTTGATTTACGGTTGTTTGATTATAGTAGGTAACATCCAGGGCGACACGGTTTTTCAGCAACCTCATGTCAGCACCAAACTCGTAGGATGAAGTCTGGAAGGGTTTCAGGTCAGCTGGGGGCAGGGTGCTTGTTGGACTAAAATAGGAGGTGCCGGCAAAGGAAGCTGCGGAATATGTTCTGCTCAACTGATAAGGATCCGTTGCTCCTCCAACCTGCGCCCAGTTAGCCCTTAATTTTAAATAAGATAAATTTTCGGACTCTATATGAAATGCGTCTGTCACACTAAAACCGAGACTAATAGAAGGGTAAAAATAGGACCGGCTGGCAGAAGGCAATGTTGAGCTCCAGTCGTTTCTACCAGTAATTCCAAGAAAAAGGTAGTCCTTATAAGATCCGTTAGCGGAAAAATACAGACTTTGGGTTTCATACTCACTCCTAAAGTCACCAACACCCGGAGTTCCTTTAACGTTGGATATCGCATAAATATCGGGAACAGTCAAATCGCTTGCTGACAATGACATTGAATTAAACTTGTTATTCCTTTTATTAGCTCCAACAAGGCCGTCAACACGGAAATCTCCAAATGTCTTGTCAAAATTCAATGTAAAATCGAGGTTTGTCTCCTGTGAAAATTGTGTATTCTCATTAAACTGGCCCCCTCTTCCTCTCTGCTTATTACTTACGGTGCCCGATTGGGTAATTTGTTTCCGGTATTCATTATAAAAATCAATACCCATCATAGCCTCAGCAGAAAGCCAATTGAGGATTTTATATTTTGCACCAATATTGCCATAAATCCTGTCTCTTTTGAAACTGTTGGTGTTCCTCAACGCATAGAATGGGTTATCGCCGACAAAAATGTAATCCTTATTCCCTTTCTCATAAAAAAGATCCTTTGCGTATTGAGTTGGATAATCCCGCTGCAACCATCCAAAAATATCAGCCCAGGCATATCCACTACTTGGAATATTATCGCTTTGCTTTGTAAGGTAGGTAACATTGGCTGTTGTGGTCAGCCTATCAGAAGGTGTAAGAATAATATTAGCAGCTATCGTATTTTGCTTTTGATCGGTAAAGTCTACTATACCTTTTGTATCCTGATTGGTATACGAAATTCTGCCAGATACTTTTTCACCATTAGAAGACATTGCTATACTGTTATTGTACGTAACTCCCGTATTAAACCATTCTTTGATATTATCCGGATGCGATACCCAGGGACTATTCTTTCCGGTGGACCACTGATCCAGTAAAAGCCCCGCGTCAAGCCTTGGGCCCCAGTTTATAGGTTGTCCGTCGTTTATACCACCTCCATTTCCATCTACATAATTATAGGAAAATTGCTTGGCGTAATCATTATACGACAGGTTTGTCCCATTGGTAGCATTGTATTTCTTCCATAAGTATTCTTCGCCATCCCATCCGCCACCATACGTATTTTGAAGCTTGGGGAAATAAGCGGCTTTATCGTACATTACGGATGAATTAAAATCTACACCCATTCCTTTTTTATTCTTATTTCCCTTTTTAGTAGTAATTAAGATTACCCCGTTTGTAGCCCTGCTACCGTAAAGGGCTGAAGCGCTGGAGCCTTTAAGTACCGTAAGTGATTCGATATTATTTGGATCAATATCACTCGCTGTATTTCCCCAGTCAATTCCGCCACCACCATTCAGGTTGGTAATATTATTAAAAATGGGAACGCCATCAATTACAAAAAGAGGTGAATTGGCTCCAAATGAAGAATTACCCCTTATCACGATCTTAGAAGATGATCCCACTGCAGCTCCTCCACTGGTGACCTGCACACCTGCAATTTTGCCAGATAAAGAGTTAACAATATTATTATCTCTTGCCGTGTTAAGTTGGGCTCCATCAATTTTCTGAACTGCATATCCGAGCGTCTTCTTGGCCCTGGAAATCCCCAGAGCCGTTACAACTATATCCTCTAAATCATTTCCGGAACGGCTAAGTGTAATAACGATTTTACTGTCTTGACCCACTTTAACTATAAGGGTCGCAAACCCGATAGAAGACACTTGTAATTCCTCTCCGGCATTTGCCTCAATTTTAAATTGCCCCTGTTCATCGGCAATAGCTCCCCGATTGCTTCCTATTACCTGAATTGAGGCTAACCTGACCGGAAGCCCGTCGGGGCTTAAAATAGTACCAGTGACTTGTCGCTGCTGTGCGAAACCATTAGAGCCTGACACTATACTCAGCAGCAGGAACATCCCAATAGCAGTTAGTATTTTCTTCATAATAGAAATTTTGGTGGTAAATAATTAAAGTAAATGGCACATGAATGATTGTTTAGGGGGTTGTCTTAATTCATTATTATTGAATTTTAATTTTATTATATTTCAATGTATACTTTTTTAACATATATCCAAAAAATAATTAAACTCATTTTTGGGGGTAGCTATTTTGGATAATCCGAAAGTATGGAGCACGGCAACCTACATTAAGAAACGGCCTAAAAAATCCTATAGGCAATACCTGGGCGTCTCGTCCCCGAGCGTTTGGACAGACTTATCATCTATCAACAAATGAAAGCCAAAAAAAAGGTAATAATCCAGTATAAATGGCATAGGTCCGTGCCTTAGCAGAGAAAACATCGCATCGTTTGCATTGTTAGACAGTACATACAAGAATTTCCATTTTCTTTACTGGTAATCCCATTGTTTATTCATGACAGGACGTAATGCCTGCCGCACTTTATCCAGCAAATCCTTGTCCAGCGGCTCCTCACTCCATTGGATATTTCTTAATACCGATTGAGGATTGGATGAACTGAACATAGTTGTTGGTATATCTTTATTTCCACTTGAATACTGCAAAGCTAATTTTGAAATTGATGTTCCATTTTGCTTACAAAATTCAGCAGCCTTCAGAAAAATAGCCCGTTCTTCTTTATTAGC
>JANMHK010000142.1:0-3352 GCA_031375135.1 Sphingobacteriales bacterium
GTTCAGCTTTTCAACCATATTGTATCCCCTGGCAATGATCCTGTTATTCATTACAATCACCGCGCCCACTGGAACTTCATCTTCCTCAAATGCAATGGCAGCTTCTTTGAGCGACATCTTCATGAAATATTCATCTGTGTACATGCAGCAAGAGATTCGTAGCTTTAATGTAGGGGACTAAAAGACCTTGAAGGTATACATTTAAAGATAATCCTTATGAGTGCAGTGGTTAACCAAATATCAATGATCACAACGGCAAGCCCGGATCTTCCATCAGAGATTAAGAGAATATATAATAAACAGCTGGCCTATTTCGAATCGGGCGCAACCAGGAGTTACGCTTTTCGGAAAGAACAATTGAAGAAGGTTAAGCAAGCTGTGAATCGCTATGATAACAGGATTATCGAGGCCCTGTCGAAGGATTTTAAAAAGTCATCTTTTGAATCGTTCGGAACTGAAATTGGCCCCCTGCTGACTGAACTGAGGCATACGCTCCGGGACCTCAAAAACTGGATGCGTCCCGGAAAAGTGGGGACGCCCCTTCCATTTCTGCCGAGCAGCAGCTGGACCTATCCTGACCCTTTGGGCCTACCGCTGATCATCAGTCCCTGGAACTACCCCTTCCTGCTTATGTTCAGGCCGCTTATCGCTTCTATTGCCGCAGGAAATACCATGATCCTGAAACCTTCGGAGATTTCCTCAAATACTGCTGCCGTGATTACCGAAATGATCAATGAATATTTTGATGAAGAATATATTGCTGTCATCAATGGCGATGGCGAAGCCGTAGGAAATGAACTGCTGAATAACTACCATTTCGATCATGTTTTCTTTACGGGTTCAGTAAACGTAGGAAGAAGGATCATGTCAATGGCTGCAAAACACCTTAGTCCTGTTACGCTAGAACTGGGCGGGAAGTCGCCCTGCATTATCGACAAAGAAGTTGACATTAAATTTGCTGCAAAAAAAATCGCTTGGGGAAAATTGTTGAATGCAGGACAAACATGCGTAGCCCCCGACTATCTATTGCTGCATGAAGATGTAAAAGAGGAGTTCCTGGATGCGCTTAAGAAAACAATACGGGATATGTATGGGGAAGATCCAAAGCTCAGTCCTGATTTTGCCCGGATCATTAGTGACCGTAGGTATGAAGCACTTGTACAATACCTGGGGGAGGGGAAAATTATTTTTGGCGGTCAAACCGATGCACAGGAAAGATATATAGCACCCACGGTGATCGTTGATGTGCAAAAAAATGACCTGATCATGAAAGAAGAGATCTTCGGCCCGATCCTTCCCGTGATCATTTACCGCGAAAAGCAGGAAGTTTTCCAATGGATATCGGAGAATCCCTATCCGCTCGCTTTATATATATTCACCTCCAATAAGAAAACTGCGGAAGATTATATTGGGAGTATAAGGTTCGGTGGCGGCTGCGTGAATAATACGCTGGTTCATCTGGGAAATCCTGACCTTCCTTTCGGTGGAGTTGGTACCAGCGGTATTGGCCAGTATCATGGTGAGCATGGATTCGATACGTTCAGCAAGGTGAAAAGTATCATGAAAACACCAACCTGGTTCGATGCCCCATTGTGGTATCCACCTTATAAGAACAATATAAAATGGATCAGAAAAATATTCCGGTAACATGAAGAAATTCCTGATCCTATGCCTGTTGCTGGCCCTGATCTTTATCTTATATGTTTCAATGACTAATAAAAACGACGGAATGTCTATTCGACAAAAAATATTAAAAACAGTTTACCCGGTATTAACTTCACTTAATCGGATAACCGGGAGCAATACTTCAGTATTGACCAATGAGGCCGGATCAAAGCCTGTTGTATCGTTGTACGACATAAATGTCACGATGAATAATGGAACCCTTCGTTCCATGTCAACATTTAAAGGCAGGAAAGTACTTATTGTAAATACCGCCAGCGATTGCGGGTATACGGGCCAGTATGAAGAGCTGCAGCAATTGTACCAGAAGTACAAGGGCCAGATCGAAATACTCGGTTTTCCTGCCAATGATTTTAAGGAACAGGAAAAAGGCTCGGATGAAGACATCTCGTCTTTCTGTAAAATTAATTACGGGGTTACGTTCCCGTTAGTCCAAAAATCTGTTGTTGTGAAAGGGCAGGCACAAAACGAAGTATATCAATGGCTGACGAATAAAGAAAAGAACGGGTGGACCAGCAAGTCTCCATCATGGAATTTTTCAAAATACCTGGTTAATGAAGATGGTGTTCTTACCCATTATTTTGATCCCGCTGTGAGTCCCTTAAGTAAGGAAATTGAACTTGCCATTCAAACCCCCGCAAATGTTCAGTAAATCAGAGATCGAAAAATATTTCACCGCCGAGAAGCAGGAAAGCCTTTTGTTTTTGGTCATCGGCCTGGTGGCCATCATGGCAGCACTTGTGTTTTTTTTCTTTATTAGATCGGCTTTCTACAAAGGCGCTGCCATTCCACTACTGATCGTTGGACTGATTCAACTTACCGTAGGCTTCAGCGTTTACAAACGCAGTGATGACGACAGGATAAGAAACGTGTACGCTTTCGATATGAATCCCGGGGAACTTAAAAATCAGGAATTGCCAAGAATGGAAAAGGTGAACCGAAATTTCGTGATATACCGCTGGATAGAACTTGCGCTACTCATTACCGGGCTAATTCTTACGCTGATATATGGCCAAAACCCCGGTCGTAGTTATTGGTTTGGGTTTGGGATCGCCCTAAGTATGCAGTCGGCCTCCATGCTCGGGGCTGATTATTTTGCAGAAAAGCGGGCATTGGAATATTTCAAGGGCTTGCAATCCTACACCCGTGAACAGCGTTAAATGATCATGATCCGGACCCTGTTCTGCTTGTTCGCCACGATGTTTTTTCTGTCCCATACGATGGCACAGAAACCTGCTTCCAGGATCTCTCCCACCTTGCAGGCAAAAGGGGCCTTATATTTTCAGGATGATATCACAGCTAAAAATTACATCATCGAAATTCCTTCGGACTCCGCAGTTTTTCATATCAACGGAATAGCGGCGAGAGGAGCAGGACAAGGAATATTTATCCTCAAGGCAACCCCATCAGCCATTTGGAAACTGATGAATAGTGATCTTCCATTTATTTATCTTGACGAACAACTCAAGCCCACTACAGAAACAGGTGTTTTATTTTACGACATGACGGCCAACCGGATCAATGCTGCATGGAGTGAATTTCCCTTGCTCAAAGGTGAGGGTCAGGTGGTTTCAGTCAAGGAAAATCGGATGGATACCAACGATATTGATCTACTAAAAAGATCAGTTACCTCAGGGTTCGAATCGCCCATTGGTGAAACACATGCCAC
>JANMHK010000160.1:0-9769 GCA_031375135.1 Sphingobacteriales bacterium
ACGACCGCCAACCCGATCGCCAATGCATTTTTGACAGCAATATTTTGAGGGGTGATATTTTTTGTGTTGAACATCCCTCTAAGGTAAGACGAAGGATGATGCCGGCCATAAGGGCTTACAGCTCAAATTTATATCCAACTCCCTTCACAGTAGTGATACAATCGAGGTTCAGTTTCTGGCGAATTTTGCGAATATGAACATCAATGGTGCGGTCGCCTACGATCACTTCTGTGCCCCAGATCTGACTGAGTATTTCGTTGCGAAGAAAAACCCGTCCGGGTTTGGAAGCGAGGAGGTAAAGGAGTTCGAACTCTTTCTTTGCCAGGATGATCTGTTCGCCCTTGTATTCCACCACAAATTGGACAGGATCAACGACCAGGTCATTCAGGGTAAGAATCTTATTGCCATCTGGTTTAACAATTCTGCGGAACAGGGAGTTGACCTTGCTCACAAGTACTTTCGGACTGACTGGTTTAGTGAGGAAGTCATCTGCACCATATTCCAGTCCCTTGACGTGGGACCCTTCATCGTTCAGGGCGGTCAGGAAAATGATCAGGGTCTGTTGGAAATCCTGCTGGTTGCGAAGCATCTTGCAAACCTCCATCCCGTTTTTGTAGGGCATCATGACATCCAGAATGATCAGATCGGGCTTGGTCAGTTTTGCTTTTTGAAGGGCGTCATCCCCATCCTTTGCCGTAACCGTTTCGTAGCCCTCATTCCTGAGATTATAGCTGATAATCTCGAGAATATCCGGTTCGTCATCGGCGATCAGGATCTTCTTACCCTTATGGTCCATGTTAACAATTGGTTTACGCAAAAATAACCTTGATGGCGGCCCAAAAAGCGGTAGTGGGATTATGAAATTGTTAACGCGTCATACTGAAAATCATCCCGTTAACGTTACATATATAACCGTTGTGAACCTATATTACACTTAAATTTGCAATTATCAGGGTCAAGTGAGAAAAATTCTACTTCTATGCTTTTTGTTGTTTCAGGCAAGCCTGCTTATGGCTATTCCTGATACCGGAAGTCGGAAAATTGACATCCGGAGAGTTAAATTGCACGAGGATATTGACAAACTGCAAGAGCGTATACTTGAGACGGATGGTAAGAAAGATGATATCATTTTTGCCGTAAAGGATGATGATATCAATCTGATCATAACCGACCTCATGATCCGCCAGGTGAATGTTATGCAGGATTCACTGGAGAATCACACAAAACTCGACCATCGTTTAAAAGTAAAATATCTGACCGGGCTCCAGAATATGCTTCGGGCCTACCAAAACGGCTGGAGTCGCAGAGTTTTTGCTCCCGAAAAAGGAGTATTGCTCTATTCGCAGTATCTGGAAATGATGGAAGCAGATATCAAGAACAGGTCTATCGAACCCATCGTTGATAAGTACCCATACGAAACCGGGGATCTGTTGATCAGTTTCAATAGCATTTTCTCTGATAACCCGGGATTCAATCCTTCCAAGATCATCCTGTTCCGTAAGTACTGTGCCATTTATCCAAACCAGATCCTGCCGCGCCTTGAGTATTTCTCAGACGTGCCTTTTGCTGACAGCCTGGTGCGATATACAGCCCGACTAAATCCCGATCAATTCTATGATTATGCGGCTGCCTCCAGGACGAAAGTGGGTCAGTTGATCAGAAAATGCAATGACCCCATGGTTAAGGCAATCACTGATATGGCATCCAGCAGAAGTGGAAGGCTTTATTACCCGTTTCTGGACGAGGTGATGAGTGGTCGTCAGACCCTTTCGTCGATCAGTACCGTAATGACCGACAGTCTTAAATATTATCGCCTACTGGTAAAAACACAGGTTAATTATGCAGAGCGCCAGCGTCAGGGAGATACCGCCCTTGCTTTTGACGAACTGACCAAAATGCTCCAGCGAAAAGCTGTGGAAACCTATATCAATGAGATCAATGCATTGCATGATGAGCCAGACCCGGTCAGGTTCAAGATCATTGAGCCGCTTTCGCCTCAGGAACTTTATTACCTGATCGTGTTGGGGGAAGAGGTTATTTATACTTCCAGTTACAAAGGGGTATATAACAGAATGATGGAACGGATGAGATTTCCTTCGGGCGATACCTTGCTGATGAGCGTTCAGTTCGATAAATTCAAGAAGTTCATCAAGATGGCCGCGGGGTATAATAAACTCGAACCATTCCTGGCCACGATGCCGGATAGTAATGCACAGCGGTTGATGATCGCTTTTGCCAGGGGCCTTGGAAAATCGGGCGCACTGGAAGAAGCTGTTGACGTGGCAGATTCTTATGGCAGTATCAATATCCCGGTGGTGAAAAGACTGGTGGATTGGGAGGTCGAGAATAACCTCGTCATCAGCAGGAAGTCTGGCAATAAAAGAACTGAGATCATTTATAATATCCTGCAAACCATATTTGCTTCGTCCACCGACAGCACCATTAATATTTCCCAAAAACTCGGCATTCCGCCAGTCTATACGGTTGACTACCGCCAGCTCGCTGATAAAGAAGGCAAGGTGGTGCAACTCGTATTCTTTTACGGGGATAAAGATGGAATAGATTCCTACGGAAATTTCATGTCGCTGTTCAATAATCCCGACTGGAAGGTCACCAAATCGAAAGAATGGGTAGAGATCCGGTCGATAAAAGGAAAGCCTTTGGTGATCTACGCAAATCTTCCGCTGGATAACACCAAGGGTGATGATCCGGATGCCCGGGCACAGGAGCATTTACTGGCTTTTCTGGCTGAGAAGAAAATTGAACCTACTATCGTTATTCATCGTGGTCACAGTTATCACGTCAAGTACACCATTAAGCAGTTGCCGCCCTCTGCCCGTGTAGTTATCCTCGGTTCCTGTGGGGGCTATCATAATCTGGACGATGTTTTGAAAACCTGTCCTGACGCGCACATTATATCTTCTAAGGAGGTAGGGACCAGAACAGTTAATGAGCCGATCCTGAAACATATTAACGATGATCTCAGGGCCGGCAGAAGTATTGACTGGATCAGTACCTGGAGAGATCTTGCCCTTCAGTTCCCATCCGGGGAAGCGAAGGAAAGGTTCGAAAACTATATTCCCCCGCACAAAAACCTTGGCGCCTTGTTCATCAAAGCCTATACCAGAGCGATAGGGGATTAGCTAATTAGCTAATTAGCCAATTGGCTGATTAGCTGATTCTTTGTTGGGGCCATTCTTCAATGAGCCAATTAGTCAATTAGCCAATTCTAATGAGCCAATAAGCCAATTAGTCAATCAGCCAATTCTAATGAGCCAATTCTATTGAGCCAATTAGCTAATTTCGCAGCATGGAGGGAAGCAAGAGGGTTTTTGAGTTTACACAATTGAAGAGGGTTTTTGCATTTGCCGCCCCATATAAAAGGCGGTTTTATATTTCCGTGGGCTTGGCCGTTATCCTGGCCGTGTTATCGCCCGTTCGGCCTTTGCTGATCCAGTATACCATCAACAACATTATAAAGAACGGCCTGATAGAAACGCTGTTTTGGATTACGTTGATCCAGGTTCTGATTCTGGTGGTGGAGACGATACTTCGGTTTTATTTTTCCTTTCAGACTGCCTGGCTGGGGCAAACGGTGGTGAAAGACCTAAGGGTTAAAGTGTATGAAAAAGTACTGAACCTGAACCTGTCCCAGTTTGATAAAACGCCCATCGGTACACTGACTACCCGAACCATCAATGATATCGAGTCGATCAACGATATTTTTTCTGAGGGTCTTATTCCCATCATAGCAGATTTTCTGTCCATCATCGCAATACTTGTCGCGATGTTTTATACAAATTGGCAGTTAACCCTTGTTTGCCTGATCCCGTTTCCGATACTGATCATTTCCACCTTCATTTTCAAAGAAAGTGTGAATAAGTCCTTCGTCAGGGTTAGGAACGCCGTTTCGCAATTAAATGCTTTTGTACAGGAACATATCACCGGTATGCAGATTGTTCAGGCCTTCGCGGTGGAGGAGAAAGAATACGCTAAGTTTCGCAAGATCAATAAAGAGCACCGGAATGCTAATATCAATGCCATTTTTGCCTATTCTGTGTTTTTCCCGATCGTGGAGATCGTGCTGGCAACTTCAGTTGGTCTTCTCGTATGGTATGCGGGATACCAGGTCCTGAAACTACCACAGCAGCAGGCAGTGGAGATATCCGGACAAATTATCTCCTTTATCATTATGCTTAACCTTCTATTCCGGCCACTTCGGGTGATCGCAGATAAGTTCAACGTACTGCAAATGGGAATGATCGCCAGTGAACGGGTATTTAAGGTGATGGATAATCCCGATTTTGCGAATGAAGACGGACGGTGGCATCCGGAAAAAGTAGCCGGGGATATAAAATTCCGTAACGTCAGCTTCGGCTATAATGAGGAAAGGGAAGTATTGAAAAATATCAATTTCCATATCCAGCCGGGGGAGACACTGGCTATTGTTGGCCATACTGGCAGTGGCAAAACTTCCATCATCAGTTTGATCAACAGGCTTTATCACGTTAACAAAGGCGAGATCCTGATAGACGACCGGAATATTGAGGAATATAGCCTTGACGTACTGAGGGGAGAGATTGGTGTGGTATTGCAGGACGTGTTCCTGTTTTCCGGAACCATTTATGATAATGTCACCCTCAGAAATGAGAAGATCAGTCGTGACGAGGTGCAAAGGGCTGCAGAACTCATTGGTATCCATGATTTTATAATGCAGTTACCGGGAGGCTACGATTTCAATGTGATGGAAAGGGGCGGCACCTTATCAATGGGGCAACGGCAGCTATTATCGTTCATCAGGGCATTATTATATGACCCCTCGATCCTGATCCTGGACGAGGCCACTTCTTCAATAGATACCGAGTCTGAACAACTGATCCAGCGGGCCATTGACAAGCTGATCAGCGGCAGAACAAACATCATTATTGCACACAGGCTCAGCACGATCCGAAAAGCCAACAAGATCATGGTTTTGGACCGGGGTGAGATCCGGGAAATGGGAACCCACGACGAACTGCTGGCCAAAAATGGGTTTTATGCCAATCTTTATGAAATGCAGTTTGGACAGGGAATTCGAATGTGAAAAAGGTGATAAATGCGGCGGAGGAATGAGGGATTTCATTTCCCACATTCCCCTACATTAATCACATTTATCACATTCCAAATCCCTATCTTTGCGCCAAATTTCGCAGGATCCATGAACTTTAACAGCATCAAATTCTTTGTGGTAGCGGTTTTCAGTGTTTTTCTAATGGCATTACCTGCTGCTGTATCGGCACAGCACGAAGAACATGCCAATGCAGGTTCAACGGAGGCCAAAGAAGAGAAGAAAGGCGGTTTCGATGCCAATAAAGTCATATTCAGCCACATCATGGACGCGCATGAATATCATTTCTTCGAGTACGAAGGAAGTGATGGCAAAGAGCACCATGTTACCCTTCCCCTGCCAGTAATCTTATATTCTCCGCAGAAAGGTTTTTCTGTATTCATGTCTTCTGCGTTTCATCATGGCGAACATGAGGTGAACGGGTATAAAATGGAGGGTGAAACGATCGTCTCCACAGAGCCGGGCGTTACTGTCTATGATTTCTCCCTGACGCGTAACGTGGTTCAGATGTTGCTGGCTCTGGCGATCCTAATCTGGATCATGACTGGGGTAGCGGCCAAGTACAAGCAAGGCGTTAAAGCGCCCACTGGCATGCAAAATGCCATCGAACCGGTGATCACGTTCATCCGCGACGAGGTAGCGAGGCCAAACCTCGGTAAAAGGGCGGATAAATACCTGCCCTACCTGTTGACGGTATTCTTCTTTATACTGGTAAATAATATTTTTGGATTGATCCCTGCCGCTGCTAATGTAACGGGCAATATTGCCTTTACGCTGGTATTGGCCGTGATTTCTTTCGTGGTCATCCTTGCCAGTACCAATAAGCATTACTGGGGACACATATTTAACCCACCAGTACCCGGAGGCGTAAAGGTCATCCTGATCCCTGTGGAGATACTGGGCGTGTTCACCAAGCCCTTCGCCCTGATGATACGTCTTTTCGCCAACATGATGGCAGGGCATATCATCATCATCTGTCTGATCTCTCTGATCTTTATTTTCAGTGGAATCAGCACTGGTGTGGGTGTTGGATTTAGTCCTGTTTCGATCGCGTTTGCCGTCTTCATATATCTTATCGAGGTGATGGTCGCCTTTATCCAGGCTTTCATCTTCACCAACCTGACCGCTGTATTTATCAGTCAGGCATTCGAAGGAGAGCATCATGAGGAAGAACATGCAAAGGCGCATCATTAATTGTGAATTTATCATCAATATAAAACAGCAAGTATGGACTTATTGAATGTACTGTTGAGCACAACTCCCTGGGCTAACGCCGGTGGAGCCATTGGTGCCGGTCTCGCTGCCATTGGAGCAGGTATCGGTATCGGTCAGATTGGTAAAGGCGCGGTAGAAGCTATCGCACGTCAGCCAGAAGCCATGAACGACATCCGTGCTAACATGATCCTGACTGCCGCCTTCGTAGAAGGTGTGGCACTGTTTGCGGTTATCGCAGGTATCCTCGCGATGTTCGTTTAAACAGAAAAACTTTAACCGCTCCAACGCACAGGGCCGAGGAGCGGTTATTTTTTCAATTAGCTAATGAGCCAATTAGCTAATGAGCTAATTAAAAACAACAAACAGATTTTTCTATATGCAATTACTTACTCCTGCTTTCGGTCTTATATTCTGGACCCTGATCTCATTCCTTGCAGCATTTTTCATATTGAAGAAGTTTGCCTGGCCTGCTATCATCAATGGTTTGAATGAAAGGGAGAAAACCATTGCCGATTCACTAGCCACCGCGGAGCGCGTGAAGCTTGAAATGGCTCAATTAAAAAGTGAGAACGAAGAACTGCTCGCTCAGGCACGTGAGGAAAGAGCAATGATGCTGAAAGAGGCCAAGGAAACAAAAGATAAGATCATTAACGAAGCTAAAGAGCAAGCTAAAGTTGAAGCCAACAAGATCATCGTGGATGCTAATAATGCCATTATGAATCAGAAAATGGCAGCCCTTACTGATGTGAAGAACCAAATTGGAAACATGGTGGTTGAGGTGGCAGAAAAAGTGATTCGCAGGGAACTGGCCAATGGCAACGAGCAGGAGCTTTATATCCGCAAACTGGCCGACGATCTTACCACAAATAATTAAAAGACAGTACCTACATGCGTCAACCTAAAGTTGCAAAAAGATACGCCAAAGCTTTATTCGATCTTGCCCTGGAAACAGGTCAGCTCGAAAAGGTGAAGGACGATATTGAAACGATCCGCGCGGTAGATCATGCCGAATTCAACGCTGTATTGATGTCGCCCGTGATCACGGGAGAGAAGAAGGAAAAGATCTTCGCTGCTGTATTTCAGGATAAAGTGACTGATCTCAGCAAGTCTTTCTTCAACCTGCTGTTTAAAAAAGGACGTGAGATCTCGATCAAAGAAATCTTACTTGCTTTTGGGGACCTCTATCGCCAGCACCACAAGATCTCCGTTGTTGAGATCATTACGGCGGAGCCTGTTACAGAGTCATTGAATCTGGTGTTGCACGATAAGCTGAAGGGCCTGCCAAGGTTTAAAGATTCTACCCTTCAGGTATCGAATAAAATTGATTCAAATATCATTGGTGGATTTGTGTTACATGTGGAGGACCTGATCTATGATGCCAGTGTTCGCCACGACCTGGCCGTGATCAAAAAGCAGTTCATTGAAAATATGTACGTACAAAAGCTTAGATAAAATTTTTAAAAAAAACCGTTATGGTAAATATAAAGCCAGATGAAATCTCAGCGATACTGCGTCAGCAGTTGTCGAACTTCAATACCTCAGCCGAGTTGGAAGAGGTTGGTACCGTACTCCAGGCTGGTGACGGTATTGCACGTATTTATGGTCTTAGTAATGTAGGATCAGGCGAGCTTGTTGAGTTTGAAAATGGTGTTCGCGCCATTGCCCTTAACCTTGAAGAAGATAACGTAGGTGCGGTATTGATGGGTGAGAGTGGTGAGATCAAAGAAGGTTCTAAAGTTCGTCGTACCGGCCAGATCGCATCTATCAAAGTAGGCGAAGGTCTTGTTGGTCGTGTTATCAACACGCTTGGACTTCCTATAGACGGTAAAGGTCCTGTTGCGGGTGAATTGTATGAAATGCCACTGGAGCGTAAGGCCCCGGGTGTGATCTTCAGGGAGCCGGTAAAGGAACCCCTGCAAACTGGTATTAAAGCGATTGATGCAATGATCCCGATCGGCCGTGGCCAACGTGAGCTGATCATTGGTGACCGCCAGACGGGTAAAACGGCGATCGCTGTTGATACCATCATCAATCAGAAAGAATTCTTTAAAGCAGGTAAACCTGTTTATTGTATATATGTAGCCATTGGGCAGAAGGCATCTACGATCGCCGGTGTGATGAAAACCTTGGAAGAGAATGGTGCGATGGAGTTCACTACCATCGTAGCAGCATCTGCGTCTGATCCGGCTCCTCTGCAGTTCTACGCACCTTTTGCTGGAGCTGCGATTGGTGAATTCTTCAGGGATACCGGTCGTCCGGCCCTGATCATCTTTGATGACCTTTCAAAGCAGGCCGTGGCTTATCGTGAAGTATCATTGTTGTTACGTCGCCCTCCGGGACGTGAGGCCTATCCAGGTGACGTATTCTATCTGCACAGCCGTTTATTAGAAAGGGCTGCAAAGGTGATTACCAATGATGATGTTGCCAAGAACATGAACGACCTACCTGAGTCGATCAGGCACCTGGTTAAAGGTGGTGGTTCACTGACTGCCCTCCCGATCATCGAAACCCAGGCTGGTGACGTGTCAGCATATATTCCTACTAACGTGATCTCGATCACCGATGGTCAGATCTTCCGTGAATCAAATCTTTTCAACGCAGGTATTCGTCCGGCGATCAACGTTGGTATTTCGGTTAGCCGTGTGGGTGGTAATGCGCAGATCAAGTCAATGTAGTAAGTAGCTGGTACACTGAAACTTGATCAGGCTCTATACCGTGAAATGGAAGCGTTCTCAAAATTTGGTGGCGACCTTGATGCTGCTACCAAAAACGTACTTGACAAAGGTGCACGTAACGTGGAGATCCTGAAGCAAGGCCAGTACGAACCAATGTCAGTTGAAAAGCAGGTAGCTATTATTTATCTCGGTACGCAAGGTCTGATCACTTCAGTTCCGGTAAGAAGAGTGAAGGAGTTTGAAGATCATTTCCTTTTGGAGATGGAAAATAAAATGCCGGAGCTACTCGCTGAATTCAAGAAGGGAAATCTACCTGAAGAAGGCTTGAAGAAAATGGTTGAAATGGCTCAGGGACTTATACCACAGTACAAATCATAACAATCAATGCATATTTGAAAGCCCGCAAGAAATTGCGGGTTTTTTATTTGGCTTTGGCCAGATCTTCTTTAAGTTGTTTGCTGAAGACGATGGCTCCCTTATAATTCAGGTGAGTGGTATTGAAAAAATATTCCTGCCCCAGCTGCATCCTGCTATAGTCCATGACTTTCACATGTGGTAGCATAGCTAGGGTATCAAGATATTTGTAAGCATCGGGAAGGTTCTGGATACTTTTAAAATAAGATGGATGGTAAGGAGGGACGATGAAGTAAATGTTTCTGCCTTTTGTGTCCGAAAGTAAGGATCTTAATTTTTTGTTGAGAAGGGGATCGTTCTTGAAAATCACCGTATCTTTTTCCCGTTTTTCTGCGAGAAGTTTGAATTCCTCCTTAGT
>JANMHK010000169.1:0-1995 GCA_031375135.1 Sphingobacteriales bacterium
ATTTCGTCAACAGCTGGATAAGATCGGATTTTGCTACGACTGGTCAAGGGAAGTACAAACCAGCGATCCTGCATATTATAAATGGACCCAGTGGATCTTTTTACAATTGTTCGGAAGCTGGTATAACAGGCAAACTCAAAAGACTGAATCCATCGCCAGCCTTGAACAGATCTTTGCTATGGCTGGTAATATAGGACATGAATGTCCTGGTGACCGAAAACTTGCATTCTCCGCGCAAGACTGGAACAGTTATTCTCATAAAGAGCAGCAAAACGTGCTGATGCAATACCGCGTAGCCTACTGCGGCTATGGCGAAGTGAATTGGTGCGAAGCCTTGGGTACTGTGCTTGCCAATGATGAAGTCATCAACGGCGTAAGTGAACGCGGCGGATTTCCCGTTATCCGGAAAAGGCTTAGGCAATGGTATTTGCGAATCACAGAATACGCAGATCGATTGGTGAGGGGACTTGATACCGTTGATTTCAGCGACAGCATGAAGGAGATGCAAACCAACTGGATTGGAAAAAGTTATGGCGCTGAGATCGATTTTAAGCTAACATCAAATGAGTTGAAAGATGGCCTTTTGTTGAAGGTCTATACCACCAGACCCGATACCATTTTCGGTGTCGACTTCATGGTGATCGCGCCTGAACACGAACTCGTTCATCAAATTACTACATCGGGACAGCAAGCTGCCGTCGACGAATATCTTGCTTATGTAAATAGCCGGAGTGAGCGTGAGCGGATGGCAGAAAAAAAGATCACGGGAAACTTTACAGGGGCTTATGCGGTCAATCCCTTTGACGGCAGGGAAATCCCCGTATGGATCAGTGAGTACGTACTTGCTGGTTATGGAACAGGCGCTATCATGGGCGTACCTTGTGGTGACGAGCGTGACCATAAGTTTGCCAACTACTTTAATATTCCCATCACCAATATCATCGGTGAACACTACCATGGTGAAGAGGCGAATGCAACGAAAGATGCAAAGCTTGAGAACAGTGGCTTCCTTAATGGTATGGTGATGCGTGATGCCGGTGAGATCGTGATCGCGAAATCGGAGGAGATGGGCATTGGTCAGCGAAGGGTAAATTACAAAATGCGCGACGCAGCGTTTAGCCGGCAGCGTTATTGGGGAGAACCATTCCCGATCATATGGAAAGATGGCATTGCCATTCCGCTCCCTGAATCCGAATTACCCGTGATGTTGCCCCATTTAGATGATCTCCGCCCCGGACCCGAAGGAGAAGGACCGCTGGCCAATGTACCTGACTGGAAAGAACACGAAGGCGGGATTCGTGAAGTGAATACCATGCCCGGTTATGCAGGTTCGTCATGGTACTTCCTTCGATATATGGATCCCGGGAATGAAAAGGAGTTTTGCA
Organism: Sphingobacteriales bacterium; assembly: GCA_031375135.1. Classification (GTDB taxonomy): domain Bacteria; phylum Bacteroidota; class Bacteroidia; order Chitinophagales; family Chitinophagaceae; genus Pollutibacter. Next base: position 1,386 of record JANMHK010000169.1, read on the forward strand.
GTCGTGCTGCCAGTGACTATTGGAACCAGGTAGACATTTATATCGGTGGAACCGAACATGCTGTGGGTCATTTGCTGTATAGCAGGATGTGGACCAAAGCATTATATGATCTCGGCTATATCGGATTTGATGAGCCTTATAAAAGACTAGTGAATCAGGGAAAGATCGGTGGAGATTCGAGGCTTGTGTATAGGGTCAGGGGAACGAATAGTTTTGTTTCTGCTGGTTTGAAAGATGGATATGATACTGATGAATTGCATGTAGATGTGAGTATGGTTAATGGAATGGAGTTGGATACTGAGGCATTTTCTAAATGGAAGCCAGACTTTGAGGGTGCCAGTTTCATCCTTGAGAATGGTAAATACGTTTGCGGGTCGCGACTTGAAAAGATGAGCAAGCGATATTTCAACGTCGTGAATCCGGATGATATTGTTGAAAGATATGGCGCCGACACGTTCCGCATGTATGAAATGTTCCTCGGCCCCGTGGAGCAGGATAAGCCTTGGGATACCAAGGGTATTGAGGGCGTTCACAGGTTCCTGAAAAAAATGTGGCGTCTTTTTGTGGATGAGGAGAAGGGCCGGGTCATTGTTACGGATGCTGAACCTTC
>JANMHK010000201.1:0-2671 GCA_031375135.1 Sphingobacteriales bacterium
CCGCTGTTTCCAACAAGTAGTATTTTATCGGGTTCAATATTTCTGGAATTTCATTACCTGGCTAAAACTTCTTTTGCCCTTTCCAAAGAGAGATCGAAGTCATCATTTACGTACCGTTTACCTATTTGAAATAAGAGCCTCGACTTCTGAAACTCACTCAGCACTTGAGGCTGGATGCCGCTAATGATTAATCGGATCTTGTCTCTTCTGCACATATGCAGCACGTCTCTTATGGTGTGAAGACCAGTAGCATCAATAACCGGAACATTTCTCATACGGACAATAAGAACCTTTGGCTTATTCTCAATGACTCTCATGGCATCTTTAAACTTATACGCGGCGCCAAAAAATAAAGGCCCGGAAAGTTCAAAGACTTCTACCCCCTGGGGGATCTCATATTTGCTTATTGCATTTTCATCTGTTGACTTCTCGCCATTTTCCTGTAATAAGGAACTCACATTGCTGATCTTAATCATCCGGCGCATAAAAAGAAACATGGCCAGCACCATCCCTACTTCGATGGCAAGCGTTAAGTCAAAAAGAACGGTGAGTAGGAAGGTAGTGATGAGCACCGCAGCATCACTTCTGCTTCCTTTGGCAATGTTGAAAAATGTTTCATACTCACTCATATTGTAAGCAACAATAACCAGCACGCCCGCAAGGCAACTCATTGGAATGAGTACAGCCCATTTCCCTACCGCCAGCATGATCAGGAGCAAGGTGATGGCATGAACGATACCAGCTACAGGTGTTCTGCCCCCATTTTTTACATTGGTTGCGGTGCGGGCTATTGCCCCAGTAGCAGGAATTCCACCAAACAAAGCGGAGGCAATATTTGCACCCCCTTGCGCAACTAGTTCTATGTTGCTTTTGTGGTTACCGCCGATCATTCCATCTGAAACTACGGCCGACAATAAGCTTTCTATCCCACCGAGAATGGCGATAGTTAAAGCAGGTTTGATCAGGCTTTTGATAATTTCCCAATCCAGGTGTGGAATAGACGGAGCAGGAAGCGATGATGGAATACTTCCAAAACGGCTACCAATGGTTTCAACAGGCAGATGGAAAACTTGTACGGCGATTGTCGTCAAAAGAATCGCAATGAGCGACCCGGGAACAACGCGGGTTATTTTTGGAGATAACAGAATGACGAGAATAGTTCCTGAGCCGATTATAGCCGCGTACCAATTGATGGAAGAAAAATGATGATAATATACCTGCCACTTCTCAATAAAATCTGCAGGCACAGCATCCATAGAAAGACCAAAATAATCTTTCACCTGCGATGAAAATATGATTACCGCAATACCTGTTGTGAAACCAACGATCAGTGGGTGCGGAATAAATTTAATTACACTCCCAAACCTCGCAAAACCCATCAGCATCAGTATGATGCCGGCAAGGAAAGTAGCAATAACCAATCCATCAACACCATATTGCTGCACGATGCCATACACAACTACTATGAATGCTCCTGTTGGCCCACCTATCTGTACACGGCTACCTCCAAATGCTGAAATAATAAACCCTGCGATGATGGCTGTGAACAATCCCCTCTCCGGGGAAACCCCCGAAGCGATAGCAAAAGCAATGGCTAAGGGAAGGGCAACGATGCCAACAATCAAGCCCGCAACGATATCTTTAGAAAACTGTTGCCGGGTATAATTCCGTAGTGTCTCAAATATTTTAGGTGTGAACATAATTATAGCGCCATCGGTTAAATACCTGCCGCTAACCCATCATGAATCTTGGGCCCCTGTCTGAATTTGAAATATAGGCAACCGATTTCCGCACAAGGTAATCCTTGCTGAACTGTTATTTGCCGGCTGTTCTTATATAAGTTAAGAGATCAACCACCTCTTTATCGGTAAGTGTTGCCATTAAGCCCTGAGGCATCATCGAAACATCCGTTACTTCTTTTGATTGGATGGACGATTTATTAATAACAACCGCATCCTGCCCTACCACCCGCATGGTTATCTGCCGTTGGTTTTCTGAGATAACATTTCCCGAATAAGTGCGGCCATCACGCGTAGTAATAACAACCATTTTATACGAATCCTGTATCTCCTCACTCGGGCTGAGGATATTAAAAAGCAGGTAATCAATATTTGACCTGTTGGAGCCCGTAAGATCAGGACCAATTAACCCGCCCTGTCCGTACATTTTATGACAACTGCCACAAGTTCTTTGGAAAAGTTGCCCGCCATTTTTTATGTCTGCAGACTGACTGGCTTTTTCATTAAGAAGGCTTTTATATTTTACAAATTCCCTTTGATCAAGTGGCGTATCGTCTATAGGTCCCCATACCTCAACAAAACCGCTACCAACAACTCTACGTAGCTGGCGGGCAACATTTGCCGGGACTTCGTTTTTAGGGATCACATTATCTTTCAACGCCTGTGTAAACGCCCAGCCATAACGAGGGCGGGACGACAGCGTTTGCATGGCAGCTGTTTTTTCTGCTGCCGTTAAATCCTTATACTTTCTTATAACTAACTGGCCTAGTTTTTCACTATCAAATGCGGCAACCGATCTGATGGCATCCACCCTCAAATCAGGATCCTCCAGAAGGCCCGGGAGTTCTACCAATAATTCTTTTCGTTGCTGTGCAGTAAGTGCCCCCAATGCTTTTCTTCTTTGTTCAGGAGGCGCCTTTTTATCTTTAAGA
>JANMHK010000208.1:0-2243 GCA_031375135.1 Sphingobacteriales bacterium
TAAACACTAGGCCCGCCTTTTTTAGTAGAAAGAAGTTTAGAAACAGCAAGTGCATTATCACGAATCATCTCGGCAGGATATCGATACCTCGGATTTCTCGTCAACAAGTGGTTCTCCGGATCCGCTTTAATAGTAGCCGGATCTGCAACGGAAGATTGCCGATAACTGGCACTCATAAAAATATACTTCATCAGGGCCTTTGTATTCCATCTATTCTCCCGGTATTGTATCGCAAGATGGTCCAGCAACTCGGGATGTGTGGGCATGGAACCCTGGCTTCCAAAATCGTCCGACGTCACCACGAGGCCTTTACCAAATATCAATTGCCAAATGCGATTGGCAGCAACTCTCGCAGTAAGCGGATTCTTTTCATCAAACAACCACTTCGATAATCCCAGTCGGTTCTTAGGAAGATCTTTTGAAAAAGGAAGTATGGCTTTCGGCGTAGTAGGTTCTACTTTAGCACCGGGGTTATTATAAAGTCCGCGACTAAGCACGAAAGTCTGACGTGGCAAGGGAAGATCTCCCATCACCATCACTTCTTTCACGGAATCATACAGCTCACAAACAGCTTTTCTTGCTTCAAACAACACTGAAGGCGCCGCTACACTCTTTCTTGCATGTAAAGGAAATGACTTCTCGGCAAAAAGATATTCCACCTCCGGCGGCGTTAAAGCATCTGAAAAAATATGGAGCTCGTCAACTTCGCCATTAGGGAAAGATCGATCGAGGCTTTTCTCTCCAAGAATAAATCCGCTTAACGGACCCTTATGAATGCTGTAGTTCTGACGGATATTTTTTACAAGATGGTCATACTTGACGTTAGTAGCCATCTTCTTTCCATTCACATAAATTGAAACACCCTCTGCCCTGCTGCTTCCATCGTAGCTGACCGCCACATGTGTCCACTCATTTATTTTCAACTTATCCGTAGCCAACACGCTGATGGCGTCGTGAGGATAATTATGACTCAGACGAAAATTCAATTTATTGTCGACCAAAAGCAGATCGTAGCCCTGATAGCCATAGCGGTGATTTTCCGAATGATAAAAAATAGTTGCCAAAGGATAGGTCTCGGGTGCCTTTACCCACAGGCTCATGGAGAAGGGCTCATATCTTTCAAAATACCCAACCCTGGTGGCGGGGAACATGACCCTGGTTTGATCATTATATTTTAAAGATTTCCCGGTTCTACCTGCCCCAAAATCAGCTTTCCGAAATACAGGATTCGTGGATTTGTTTGCCTCATTGACAAACTCAGAAGTTTTTTCATCCTTCACAATGATCTTATCGAAGCTCAGCTTTGCTACAACTTTTTGAGCGAGCGATTTTGCAAGTGCCGATTCACCCGCAGATCTTTGTGCGGCTACATAGGCGGAAATTTTTTCTGCTTCGGCGCGTTCAAGTACAGCGATCTTATTTTTCAGTTGCTTTATTTTGGCATCGTGTTCATCAGTGGTGAGCAGCAGCGTGGGTCCGGGAACAACTTTATCGTCACCGTAATTGGGGCTTCCTTTCTCGAAGGTGCTATTGAAGAATGCAAACAGCGAATAATACTCTTTCTGGCTGATGGGATCAAACTTATGGTCGTGGCATTTTGCGCAACCCACCGTCATCGCCATCATCGCCGTTCCGAGGGTATTGGTTCTGTCGGACACATACTCCACCCGGAACTCCTCTTCAATGATCCCTGCTTCCGTGTTTCGTTTATGATTCCTGTTGAACCCTGTTGCCAGTATTTGTTCTTTTGTAGCATTCGGAATCAGGTCTCCCGCCAGTTGCCAAGTGATAAAGTCGTTAAAAGGAATGTTTCGATTATAGGCGCCAACTACCCATTCCCGCCAAGGACTCATATCCCGATGTTTATCATCCAGATAACCGTCGCTATCGGCAAATCGGGCCACGTCGAGCCAGTATGCCGCCATCCTATTGCCATAATGATCAGATGCTAAAAATCCGTCCACTAGTTTCGCGTAGGCATTGGGATCTTTACTGGCGACGAAGGCATCGATCTCCGCGATATCGGGAGATATCCCCCGGATATCAAAACTCAACCGGCGGATCAGCGTTTCCCGGTCTGCTTCCGGTGCGGGTTTCAATTTCTTGGCTTCGATGGCGCTGAGGATAAATTTATCGATATCATTCCTGATCCAGCTTTGATCTAAAGTAGTTGGCGGTGCCAATTTCTCAGGAGCTACAAAGGCCCAATGGGGTTTATACTCCGCTCCCTGCTCGATCCACTT
>JANMHK010000243.1:0-16951 GCA_031375135.1 Sphingobacteriales bacterium
CTCCCATCGCAAAGATTCATCAGGGTACATCGCTCGTACATTGTGGCGCTTGACAAAGTGAATGGATTCAATAACGCGAGAATACTGGTGGGCAATCTCGATATACCTATTGGGAGGCTTTATAAACAACAGGTGCTGAATGTGATACAATAAGCCCTGGTACTTTTTTCGGAAGTCTTTCATTTCATGCACTCATTCCAGATTGAACCTAACCCCCAACTGGCAAATCCAACGGGCACTGTTGCCGGGAGCCGTACTCGTTTGTAATGTCCAGGGCTTACCGGAAATGGGCACAAACTGGTATTGGGGATTAGTTGTACCACCGGAATATCCGGCAAAACGTATTAGTGGGAAATTATCGAAAGGCAAGGCATAAATGGCGCCCCAGGAACGATTTAGCAAATTGGCCAGATTAAAAATATCAAGAATAATCCCTGTTTTTACTTTCTTCTGTCCAACCCGCAACATTAACTCCTGCTGAATCTTAAGGTCAATACTGTGAACAAATGGTAAACGGGAAGCATTCCTTTCCGCAAATTTTCCCCTGTTCCCACTTAAGTACTTGTCTGATTCGATAAATTGATCCAGCAGTTCTCGTTGCTGAAGCTCATTGTAACTGACGCCACTTACCAATGCTGGCAGAAAGCGCATCTGCTCCAATTCATTGATCGTTGGAATATAAATAAGGTCGTAATTCTCCAGCCTCCCGTTATCGTTAACCATGCTGCCCGAATAGACATAACTAAATCTCTGGCCAGATTGCCCCTGGTAATACATAGAAATGGTGGTGCTCATCTTCTTTTCTCCGTATATGAACTTCTTGCTGCCGTAGATATAATATCTGTGACCAGCACTGTAATCCGAAGCTGAATTCACCAAATTGTTCCTCCCATTAACCGATTCAGTTTGCCGCCATTGGCCCTGGCTCGGTCCGGACGCTTCAAAAAGGGAAACAGCATGACCGAAACCATAAACTCCGTTCAGCGAAAAATTAGCATTGAATTGTTTATGCAGGATCGCAGTGACATTATATGCATAACCTTTTTTGACTCCACTATTGGCCAGTAGATAGATGGCATTATATGGATTGCCTCCCGGCATTGAAATTCGATCTGCTACGGCGCCCGTAGAATAAACTGACCGCGATCCGGGTGTTGCGGAGGTCAAAACCGGGGGCATCAAATTCACGTTGGAATACTTTACCTCGTGGATATTCTTACTGAACAACAACTCCAAACTGGTACTCCACCCCTTCCCCAGATCCTTGCCAACAGAGGTCAATAGCCGCAACAGCGTGGGATACTTGAAGTTTTCGGAAACGAGATTTACATTTCCCTTCGATTTCTCGGGGTCAATACCGAGGGCCACAAAGCCGGGCTGGCTATTTACGTCAGGATTGAACAGTAAGCCATAGTTAGCAGGACTAAGATCTAAATTGGACTGGCCCACATTGTATATTTCGGAGGCCCAGATATTCAAGATATGCCCGGTAAAAAGGCCGGCACCAAGCTTTACCATCACCTTCCCTTTAAATCTTGCATTCAACTCAATCCTTGGTGAGATCTGCCAATGCACATTGGGAGGAGATCCTGATACAGCGCCCTGCAGATCATAATAAGGCTGAATGGCAGGTACTGCGATACTATTGAAATACATATCAGCAGCGTAGGACGACCTAATTCCATTACCATCGAGCCTTATGCCCATTCTCATGTTAACGCGCTCCGAAAAGCGAATCTCCTGCTGCGCAAAAAAACTGGTTCTGCTTGTTCTGTATCGTGCCCCAGCTGTAGAATGATCGTCAGCAGGCTGATCCGACTTCAATAAGCCCCGCTGAAACCTCACAGCGTAATTATTGCTGATAAAGTCGTTCAGATTCCGATATTGGTAAAGTCCATAATGGGCGCTCAGCTGAAGATCGTTTAAACTGGTAAAATTGAAGTCGGCCCCGAAACTGAATACATGCCTCCCCTTCTCCAACTTAAAAACATCAAGGATCGAAAGGTCCTTCCCCCGAAAAAAGCTGACTTGTGCGCTATTGTTACTGCCGGCAAAAATTGTTCCGGCACCGTCTGCAATGCTGATTCCGGGAAAAGGACTACCTAGTATTTGCCGGTCATCTTTTTGATCCGTATAACTGATCAGCATCCTGTTACTCATTTTCTTTTTCAAAAAACTTCGCCATTCGAAAGTACCTGAATGGGTGGCCACCGCTATATTATACCCGTTATTTGAGAACCTGATTACTGTACTACCGTTTAAGGTTTGGGGTGTTTGTCGGGCAGCATCATTCAACCTGTAAGTGAACGTAAGTTTGTGGACCTCCGAAAGATTCCAGTCTACCTTGCCGAGAAAACGAATAGCACGCAATTTGTTCTTTGTTTCATTGAAAATACCCGGATCATAACCATACTTGTTGCGAAGGATATTTGCAAATACATTCAGCTGTTGCCCATTGCTGTTTCCTTTATAACTGGATAAATCATAGGGCTGAGGCTGGTCTTCCTTCTGCCACTCCAGGGAAACAAAATGAAAAACTTTATTCTTGACTATCGCCCCGCTGTTCCAGGCGCCGATGGTCTGATTGAAGAATGATGAAAGCCTGGTCCTCGCGGTGGCTGCATCGTTGGTTGGCGACCGCCCGGCCATTTTCTCATTTCTGAAATAATACCATGCTGCACTCTTCGATTGATTAGAACCGGATCTTGTTATTGCATTGATGCTTGCCCCGGTGAAGTTGCCATACTGCGCTTCAAACGGGGAAACAAGAATATTAATCTCTTCAATGGCATCTACTGAGATTGGGGGAGAAGAAGACTGTCCTCCATTTATTCCACTCGACGCCACACCGAGCAGATCCTGGGTAGGCGAACCATCAATAAAGAATGCATTGAACCTGTTATTCTGGCCTGCAAACGACATCGATCCATTCCCGGTCACTTTGGCTTGCGGAACAAATCTCACATAGTCCTGCAAGTTTCTGCTGATACTCGGAGCATCTTTCATAAGTGCTGGTGAAACCGCTGTCTCTGCGCCGATAGCATGATCGTTGGTCAGTTTTTTTCTGATGAGAATATCAGGAAGATCAAGGGGCTGTTCTGTCAAAATAAACTCCCTTAACTCCTGATCATGAAGGGGTGTATAAAATACCTCAGAGTTTATATTAACAAACAGCTCCCGTTGTTCAACTGTGCGAAAACCAATAGAGCTGATCACTAACTGATAGGGCCCCCCGGGTTTTAAATTGAAAAAATGAAAAAAGCCCTTTTCATTGGTCTGGGTTTGATACATACTCTGGGTGGGCAGATGGACAAGTTTAACTGACGCGCCACGCAACACTTCTCCTCCAGATCTCCGTACCCTTCCGGATACATTGCTGTTTGTCTCCTGGGCAAAAGATGCAAAAAAAATCCCGCACCCAACGATGAGTGTAAAAATACACCGAATTGCAGGCGCATTCAGGTAAAAGGGATCGCTGGTGTTTCTCATGCAAGGAAAAACTTCCTTGGTTAAACTAATAAAAAAGAATCATGACAGGAAGTGCCTGTAAACGTATTCCGACGAATAATACTGCAGTTAGTCGAAATATGCCCTCGTCCGGGACGAAAAACCACGATCTCTCCAGCCACCTGGGGCTGAGCAGATTTAGGTTTTATCCGGTACTTTCGTCGATATATGTTCCGGTAATTGTCCAAAACCGACCAATCTATGCTTCAAAAAATATATCTCATATGCCTTTTCATATCGGTGTCCTCCTCAGGGTTCAGCCAACTGCCCTTTCAGAAGTTAACCTTGGATAGCATTCCCACCTCCTGGGATGAAGGCATGCCCCTGGGTAATGGCATGCTGGGCGCACTGGTATGGAAAAAAGGAGATCATCTCCGCATGTCGTTGGACCGGGCCGACTTATGGGATTCAAGACCTATGAAAGGATTGCACAGGCCGGAGTTCAGGTTTGATTGGGTAAAACAGCAGGTAGAAAAAAACGACTATAAGATCGTACAGCAGTATTTTGATTGGCCGTACGACAATGAACCCGCCCCTACAAAAATTCCCGGCGCTGCACTCGAGATCCCCATGGATCGTTTGGGGAAGCCAATGAAAACCGAGTTGGATCTCCTCAGCGCCACCTGCACCATCAGATGGCAGGGAGGAGCATACATGAGCAGTTTTGTAAGTTCGAAAAATGAATTTGGTATGTTCAAACTTGAGCATCTGCCAGCTGGTTTTGAACTTCAACTTATTCCACCTGCTTACGAAGGCAAGCCGCTTAAAGGTGGAGATGTAGTTGGTGGAGACGATTTGAGCCGGCTTGGATACAAGCAAGGCAAAGTTCAAAAAACTCCCAATTCCATCTCCTATTTACAGGAAGGCTGGGGTGGTTTTAAATACCTCGTCACCATTTTTTGGTCCAAGGTTGGTAAAGATGGCATTGAAGCGATCTGGAAAATTTCATCTTCCCAAAAAGCAAATGAAAACATACCATCTGACACGGCCTATCTAAAAACCCAGCTGGCTAAGGGATACCAGGTTCATGCAGCAGCACATCAGGTTTGGTGGACCAACTACTGGAAAAAATCTTCGATCTCCATCCCAGATCCTTTATTACTCAGGCAATGGTACCTCGAACAATATAAATTTGGATCAGCCTCCCGCAAAGGTGCGCCGCCGATCTCCCTTCAAGCCATCTGGACGGCCGATAACGGAAGAATCCCCCCGTGGAAAGGAGATTTCCACCACGATCTGAATACACAACTCAGCTACTGGCCAGCTTACTCAGCTAATCACCTGGATGAAGCCATGGTATACCTTGATCACCTGGACGAAAATAAAACTAACTACAAGGCATACACGAAGAGATATTTTGGTGTGGATGGTCTTAATGTGCCAGGCGTAACTACACTTGATGGAATCGAAATGGGAGGCTGGATCCAATATTCACTTTCGCCAACTGTGAGCGCATGGCTGGCCCAACATTACTACCTCCAATGGCGATACACCATGGACAGGAAATTCCTAGAAACGCGCGCTTACCCCTGGATGAAAGAGGTCGCTTCTTTTCTAGCTAATATTACAAAGCCCGACAAAAACGGAAAACTACAATTGCCCCTGAGTTCAAGTCCCGAGATCCACAACAATAGCATCTCCGCCTGGTTCCCTACCAATACAAACTATGACCTGGCCCTGATGAAATTTGCTTTTAAAACTGCTGCTGAGATGGCCACCGCGTTGGGAAAAACAGCAGAGGCAAAAAAGTGGAACGAAATCCTGCAGCGTTTTGATGCGTTTGTGCTGAATGAGAAAGACGAGCTGATGTTCGCCGCCAACAGTCCTTACAAAGAATCACACCGACATTTTTCACACCTAATGGCCATCCATCCGCTCGGATTAATCAGATGGGAAGATGGCGACAAAAGCCGGAGCATCATCAACCATTCTCTTCGGCTACTCGACAGCGTTGGGCCAGGAAACTGGTGCGGTTATTCCTATGCCTGGGAGGGCAATCTAAAGGCCAGGGCGAAAGACGGAGCAGGCGCGGTAAAGGCACTGGGCATCTTTGCCAAGGCATTCTGTTCTCCCAACAGTTTCCACCTGAATGGCGACCAGACAAAATCCGGTTACTCTTCATTCCAATATAAACCCTTTACCCTTGAAGGAAATTTTGCCTTTGCGGCAGGTATCCAGGAAATGCTATTACAGTCTTATGCAGGCTTCATTGAGGTGATGCCCGCGATTCCTGAACAATGGAAAGATGTTTCATTTAGCAGCCTGAGAACGGAAGGGGCTTTTCTGGTAGATGCTGAACAACAAGATGGCCGTTTGCAATACATAAAGATCACCGCAACGGTAGATGGTCCGCTCGCGCTGAAATTACCACCCGGCAACTGGAAGAATACAGTAGCCGGCAGCGTATCAGGAATAAAAAAGAAAGACGGCGTGTTTCACGCCGCCATGAAAAAAGGTTCTTCTATCATATTAAAGGTGAATTGAAGATCTGCTCCGTTATTTTTGAATGTTCGACACGGTCATACCTTTCTGGTGTGTTCCGAAACCAAACATCGTGGGTTCGTAATTGCCGATCACTGAAACCTCTGCCTTAGGAGGTATTTGGGCTTCCAGGCCCATTGTCCAAAATGCCGCATTCACGATCAGCCTGCGAAGGTCTTCACTCTTCAGATCCACCGCCGCGCCCATGGTAGTGGCAAACACGCGTCCCTGTTTACCTGGTGTTACACTATAGGTTCTGGTCCATGCCACGGGCATGACTGACTTTTCGAGGTTAACCGGTGCAGAGGCATCCATGCCGTTGGTAGATTGCCCGTACAACATCACGTTAGAACCAGGCGCAAGTTGACGCACCGTATAAACGTCTGACGGACCCCATATATCCTTGACACCATTCAATATCGGATTCTTCGCGTCTTGCTCTATCCCATTCAGCAACACCCTCGTTCCTTCCTTTCCATGGATACCATGGTGAGCGATCCATGTTTCGCCCAGAACCACCCGTCCAAAACCTTGTTCCCAGCCAGGAGCTTTTGATCTAAAATCATACTTCGCGTATTTGGACGACTTATTGCGTGAATAGTTGAATGCATGCGTTGCCGTTCTCAAACCGATCACAGGCTTACCTGCGTTGAGGTACGCATCGATGAATTTCATTTGACTATCGGGTAATTCCCGAAAGCGCGTAAAGATGATCATCAGGTCTGCCGAAGCAAGATGCTCCAGTCCGGGAATATTTTGCTGAAATCCGGGGTTAATGTTTTCAGTTCCGGGATCAAGTGAGAACAATACCGTGCAGGTAAAGCCATATCGCTGCGACAAGATCTTAGCCAGCATAGGCAATGCTTCTTCGGAGCGATACTCTTCATCGCCGCTGACCAGTACGATCTTTTTTCCTTTACCCGGGCCTTCCCCGCCATCATAACGGAGCCATTGCTTTTGTTGGGCATCACAGTAAGAGATAAGGCTGATAAGAACGAAAAACACAATTAGTTTCTTCATTACGATGGCATTTTATTAATAGTCATATAAATCGATTCATTGACGACGGTGCCGTCTGCAGCCTTAATGCGCAGACGAAGCCGCACGGAATTGGCTTTTTGCAAGGCAGGTACCATAATGTCGAGTGTCTTATCTGCATTTCCCGCATTCAGCCCACTGACCGCCAGCCTATCCTCACCTTCTGATCCAGGGTTCAACACAGAATAATGCGCAGAGCCATACTTGCTGGTCCACTTATAATTCCACATACTCAACTCAACATCGGAGGTATCGAGGGCTGACGGATCCAGCGAAAAATTGAAGGCCACGCGAATACCTGAAGGAATGACGTCAACATCCTTAACGAGATGTCCTTTGCCACCCGTGTAGCGAATGCGCGAAAGGGTGCCATAGGTTTGAGCCACTCCATCGTCCCAACCTGTGAGTCCCGTTACATAAACATTGTTGTCAATGGGATTCACTGCGGCACGCTGTATGCCTGCATCGAACTGGAAGGGCAGTGCGATCATAGATGCCTGCCAAACACCATCTAGTTTCTTTGGCATCACATAGTAAGACCAGCCGGTACCATAACTGGTATGAATAAACGAATTTCCTAAGGGTCCCCATGCTTTATCTGACCAGGTGCCTCCTCCAGGTGAATTATCAAATTCCTGTGGCATCCACAAGGCTGGCTGAGCAAACGTATCAGGCACCTTAATAAGGTCAGCACTAACCACCGCATCCTTTATCTTTTCTTTGGGAAACGACTTGCCGTCAGGACTCCATCTGGCGGTTGCAAAATTTGGAACGTACCCGTAATATTTCCCTTGCTCAATGACGTTGATCTTGTTCGCCGGTGTCCAGCTCCCCTGGTTATCACTCACGAAAATATCGTCGTTCGGAGATATCGTTATCCCATTATTGACGCGAAAACCAGTGGCAATAGATTCTGAACGTTTACCATCCGGTGACACCTTCATCACATTCCCCGGATCCTTATTATCGGTAAACTGCCCGGGCTTTACGTAGTAGAGATTGCCTTTTGAGTCCCTTTCAAGCCCAAAGTTAAAGGCATGAAAGAAATTGGAAACATCTTGATCAGCGTACATCTGTTCATAAAAATCGATCTGCTCATCCCGATCAAGGTCGTGCAATTTCATGATCCCATTCCTGCAGGTCACCAACAATACACCATCCACTACCTTCATTCCCATGGGCTCATAGAGCCCTGTGGCAATTCTTTGCCAGCTAATTCTTTGTAGTGCACTGTCAACGCCCCTGGCCAGCCAAACATCACCCACATAGGTGCCAACATATAGGCCTCCATCGGGTCGGAAGGCGAGTGTTGTGGGCCTGATCCAGGCATTGTATGGATTGTCGTACGGAAGCGTTATTTGATCTACCGTGTATGGATAGTCGAGCGGAATGTTAACGAGTTTGGAGATGGAGGTTTTGTCTTTGTCTTTATAAAACCGGGAATCGAAATGGGGCCGCGCATTATTCGGGATGCCTTTTACAAATTGGCGGGAAACTGAAGCCGTCGATGAATGCTTGATCAACTCGGACAACGAGCTATCGATGCCCTTCCGGGATGAAACATAGCCCTGAAAATGTTGCAACGCCCTGATGCCCATCCCCCCTTTCCGGGAAATGGTGAGGGTGATCTGTTCATCTGAAGCAGGAATGGTGAGGAATATACGGTTGTTGGCTGAAATGCTCCATTTAAGCCCCTTTACAGAGGGAGAGACGCTGGCGACCAGAAATTTTTGCGCGGGCCTGCTTGAATTTCCCATGAGTACTACGATGTCCTGCCCAGGTATTCCTGGCTGACCATCAGCAAACGCACCATCGGATCTCAGCGTTCCGGCCACCACACCGATACTGTCCGTCAACCTTCCGATGGTGATGGTACGGGACTGCCCCGGCGATATGGTGAGCCGATGGCTCAACAGGATACCGTCGGCGGCATGACTTCCCGATGGCATCTCAAGGATCTCACGTCCTTCGATCGCATAAGACAGAATGACACGGCCGGCGTTAAGGTAATGGCCATGGAACCGAAAAACGGACGGGGGTGGCACAGATCGCTTCCCGGTGCTGTCTATGAGCGTTTCATTTTCCGTAGCATAGAGCCATTCCCAGGTCTGTATTCCATCAGGCGTTTTGCCGTCAACAAAAGGCTGCCCTTCACCCCTATATAGTTTATACTTTGTTTGCGACAGGTTCAGCGACCCTTCCCATGCAGCAGCGGAACGCATACGCAGCAGGTCATAACTTAGAAAAAGATTCTTTCCTAATTGAACGGTCAATACAGAAGTGCTGTTGCCCCTTAACTGGGAGTAGATGGCAGGGCCATAATCACTGGCAGATTTGCCAAACCATTCCTGCCCGTATTGTAATGAGCCCTTCAGTGCTTCAGCTTTGGTCAGTCCTGCCTGATTGGCTACCTCGGCCGGCGCCTTCGGAAGCGAAGCCAGATAAGCAGGGGTGATGGGGAAATACTGGGTTTTGTTGGATGGTTTGATAAATGACTCTCGTATGTATTGGATCACATAATAACGTTCCTGGGGAGTTAACCACGACTGGGCAGGCATGATTCCGGCGCCGTTTGTGATCGTCTTCCACATATCATAGGGCTTATTGCCGAACCGCATGGGATCTTTTGTAAACGAGCGAGCCTGTGGAAGTGATGACACGCCATCGTTACCGTGGCAGATGGCGCAGGCCTTTTGGTAAATTTCCTGCCCTTTAGCCAGTGTGGATGCGTCGAGGGAGGTCAGGGCTTTTGCATGGTCGAATGCGGGGGGTGTATGATTCACCCCTTGCAGGAAGATGAGCAACAACATGCCGATAATGGCATATGGCATAAGGGGCCGTAGAAAAGATCGAAAGGAAGTCATTCCTCAAAATACGGGAAATCTCGGGATTGGCGGATTACGGATTGGCGAATTTGCGGATTAGCGAATTAGCTCTCTCTAAGCGACTCTGTGCTGAAGAATTCGTCCATCCGCTAATTCGACAATCCGCCAATCCCCATTAGCCAATGAGCCAATGAGCTAATCAGCTAATTGTAAAAAAAAAGGGCCAAGATGGAAATCTAGCCCCGTTTTAAATCCAATATCCTATGAAAAACCAAGGCTAAAACGGGGACCATGGTTCTTATATTGCCTGACCCTGGTATTTCTTTTACTGGGCATTGCCCTTGCAGAAAAACAGCAACATGACCACATCCATATACCGCAACAGGTCTTCTTTGGTGAGGTCCGGCTGGTGGTAAAAATTATACGACTCAGGCTCGCCTTTATTCTTACTCACTGGCATCATGGTGACTTTATTCTTGGTCATCTTCTGCCCGCTAAATGTGCCTCCTGCTGTTACCGGCTCCAGGATGATCACCACTTTAGATGTCTTATTTTCCATGACACGAACCATATTGGTAGTGGGGTCAAATTCTGCATAAATTTCATTCTTACCGATCTCTCCCTTCAGCATATGGGCGACCGGCACTTGAAAATCAAGCTGGTTTTTCATGCTTTTCTGGGTCTCCAAAAATTTATTGACATATGCAAAAGAGGCGATGGTCTCCTCATCTTCATATGCTTCTGCAATCATGGGTGAACTTGACATGATGCCACCCGATGAGCCATCGGTATACCTTTTTTCAACGGCCATAAAATGCATGGCCAATTTGAGGGAACGTCCGTTTTCGTACTCGAGCCGCCCAAATAGTTTCACTTTGACTTTACTGTCATATCCGAAAGTTATACCTGTCAATCCACTAAGGATACCTGCCCCTACACCTGAAAAGGAGCGAGAGGTGGCCTCACCACCATCCCTGAACCGAACACGAGCAAGGGTGTCGATGCCGCTGCTCAAGGCCATGGTGAAATTTCCGCCATTGAAGAAATTACCCCTGCTGGTTAGAACAGCTTTCTTGGGATCCTTAATTGACTCCCTTACTTCTGCTTCACGCTCTTCGGGCGTTCCAATAACAATCTTCTCCGGCAAACTGGTCTCGGACAACAACTCGTTCACGAACTTTTTGTAGAGTGCTATATATTGTTCCTGGGTGTACCAGGAAATAGGGGTCATGTACCCCGACGCAGAAAAATACTCGATCTCGTGTTCCTTTTTTTTCTGGTAGATCACCTGGCCTGCCTGTAAGGCAATGATCTCCATCTTCCAATTAACGGCAAACCCGGCAGTAGCGCGGGTAACAAACGTAAGCAAGCTGACGTTGATGTCTTTCGGATTGTCGGAAGCCGGAGGCATGGCTAATTTCCCTTTACCAAATACTTCAATAAAGCCTACTGAAATTTTTTCGGGCATCTTGACGGATTCTGCCTTGAATAAATGCTGCAATTCGACGGAAAAGTATTGTAACACAGAGTCCTGAATGTCTTGTTCCGCTATATACCGGGGCAGATTGTTTTCATTCACCCACCTGATTATATGTTGAAATGAATGAACGGTGACTTGCTGGGATCTTGTCGGGAATACAAAAAACAGAATCGTCAAAATTGATAAGATACTGCGCTTCAACCAGTTGATGTCCATCCCCTAAAGTATAATAATTTTTCAACTCAAGCGTTATCTCAAACAGGTAATCAAATTAACAGTTTTTTGCGTTCAATTAACTAGGATGTTAACAATGAAGTTTAGATTTTGTAAGTGCTGAAAGGCTCTAGTGCATGTCTAAAACCAAACCCATGACAAAATCTATACCTTACCTCTTCCTGTTCTGTCTGGTCATTGATGCTTGCGTCAGCAGTTCCAAGAACACAACAAAAGATCAACTGCCTGCTGGTATAAATAGAGAGATATCGTTCGACAGTATTCTTAGCAATCAACAACCAGGATCCATCTTCGAATTGCCCCAATCCCAATTGGGAGAGATCATATTATCGGAAGGTTTTTACGAAGGTGACTTCAAAAGCTACTGCCTTCAACCAGGGACACCTGATCCGGCGGCACTTGATGCCTACCAACAAGCGCCACTGAATGCTCATCGAAAAGAAATTGTTGAAGCGGTGTTGCGGAATTCTTTAAATCGTCCTGACTTGCCACAACGAAACATACAGCTCTTGCTTTGGTCCGTTGTAAGCGGTTCTGACTATACCCGGCTTTCATCTTCGGTTAAGTCAACAGCCCGACAACTGCTAACTCCCAAACAGGTATTTGCTTTACAGGGCGGCATGATGGGCGTTGTAAAAACAATTGCGGCCTCTTTACCAGAAACGGGATTGAACCCCACTTTCACGAGCATGAGGGAACTCTTCGAGTTGGGTAACAGCTCTTATGAGGCCTATGAAAGTATCGCAGTGCTTAGACAGCCCTCAATAAAGAATAAAACAAATTATAAAGTAGACCAATGGTATAAGCAAGATGGCGGTTACTATGTGAGGTATTTCCCGAATGGCTACCAGCGGACTAAAATTCAGGTTTATGTGCCGGGCGGAACATTGGATGCCGATGGACGAAAATCCGGAAGCTATGTTTTGTTTGATCCCGTTACCATGATGGCCATTCCTGCAAACTCAAATGCACAAAGGCTTGGAATTGGTGCACCGATAGCAGATGTGATCAGAAAAGTGATCCAGATCCAAAGAGCACCGGCAAGTCCTAAAACTCCACCACCCACTAACCAAAATACAAATCCAAAAGGAATTGTGCTGAATTGAGCAGGGTCCTCGTCTTATTTATGAACTACATAAGCGGCCACTTTCCCATAAACAAAAGAACGGTCGTTATATTGTATGCTTTTGCTTAATGCCTCATCCTTCACAATACAGCTTCGCAAATCTTCCGGAACTTCGCGCGGAATCATCAGATTTCGAAAAATCACCCTGGCCCCAGGCTTTGCCGTCCTGATCACTTCTGTAAATAATTTATGCGTGTCCGCATCATCCATCAGTTCACAGATATTTGAAAGGGCAAAGGCGTCAAAAACATGATCTCCCTGCTTTTCAAGCCAATACTTGCTGTCCTGGCTCACAGGAACGATCCTGTCTGCATTACCCTTGATCAAGCTAAAATTTTCTTCCTTCAGGTACTCAGGTATCGCGTGATCATTTAAATATTTTCCGGTAAAGTAAAGCGCGAGAAAATAATTATCCCTGGCAGGAAGATCCTTCATAACATGGCTGGCCCTTCTGTAGAAACTTTCGGAAAAAGAAGATGACCCATCGTCAAAATGAAAATAATCGCTGACCAGTCCTCGTTTTGCCAGCCGCTTTTTATTCAACATGGTTTCGAAGATCCAACGCCATTTTTTATTATCCCAGTTGCTGTTGTAGAAATCAGCTTGATCCGCCAATGTTTTCAAATCAAAAAAAGACCGCGTTCTTTTCCCACCCTGTAGAACCCTTAGCATAGCGCCAGCTATTTTTACAAACCGCTCATAGCGCCCGTTCATAATCAACCCGCCACGGATTACCTTCAGGTGCCCGTCCCAAAATAAAAGGGCCTCCCTTGACAGTCGCATTTTCAACTGTTCGTAAATCTCTATGCGACGCTTAGATTCTTTTAGTCCGAAAAACTCGATCAATGTTCGATAGTCCAGCTCCACGAACGCAGCCTTCTTCAACTCCATCAGATAATTTTGGGCCGGATTTATATCAACACAGAATATCGATCGTGGATTGAAACGCAGGAAGCCCAGTGAGTTACAGCCACCGGAGGTAATCGTGAAGACAGTATCGCCCTCACTGATCTTAAGTGCACTTTCGTCCATGGCTGGATCTTCCCAGTTGTGGGTGAAAATCAACTTCGACAAAGGCACCTGACCTTCAATTTGTCCTTTCATAAAAAATTTTTAGTCCCATACCTTTTCACTGTTGAAGAACGGTGCTTCCGTTATTCCGTGTTCCCGGGCTAAAGAATAAATCAACTCGATCTTCTCGCTGGTGATGTTGCCTTTGCCAGTTGAAAAAGGAACGTAGTTATTGCAAAAGGAAAGCAAGATGGCCTCTAAAAGACAGCCATGCCCGATCTTCGGTAGGGGAAAAGGATACAGCTTGTTCATGATATCCGGCTTGCACTCGTACTCCCCGGCAATATGCCCCATCCCGCCTGAAAAAAGGCGGTTGGACATCGATCCATCAACTTTCTCAATGAGATTCTTGGGATAACCCGCATCACAAATGATGACATCCGGTTTGCAAAACCGGGAATCGAAATTCTCTATGGCAGAATTCGCAATGGCAATGATTACATCGGCTTCGGGCAGCAAGGAGTTGACATCCATGGAAGCAGTTACACTCAGGCCCTTGCTCTCTAATTGGTGGGCCAATTCCTGCAAAGCTCCGTTCTGGCGCGCGCAAAGTAAAAGCTTGTCTACTTTTCCTGAGAAATAATGAACACAGCCTGAGCCAATATCACCGGTGGCACCGATGATGAGAATTCGTTGTGAAGAAAGTTCTTTCTGGAATTTCTTACAGGCCTTCTCGATACTCTTCACAATGAAAGCGGCAGTCAATGTATTTCCAGTGGTAAACTTTGAGTTGGAATCTTCGTTGAGTGAATTATCCCTCCCCTCTAATACGATAGATGTAAAGCCGCCGAGGGCTGCAATACCTGCTCCCTGAGCGCGTACGTATTTCGCGGCTTCCCTAACTTTCTCCACATTGATCTTCCAGTACCCAAACATCAGTTCATCGGGTGATATGAACGTCTCAATGTAACATCCTGTTGCCAGCTGCCCTTGTACAGACCGCACCTCGATGTCAAACAATTTACGAGGGGGGATGAAAGAAAAAATCTCCTTCACCTTGTCCGGCTCTGTCTTGTTCTGACCGTTACTGAAATAATTCATAAACGACATGATCTTATCCCAGTTATCCTGGTGGCCGATCAATGCAAAATTCATGAGGGCAGATTTGCAACCCACTCCAAACTCATCACACCCGGAATACCTATTCTGTCAAGGGTTCTCATGTAAAGATTTAAGGCATTGCCCCTTAGCAATTTCAATTCTACGTTTGTGGAATACAGACTGTCTTTCATGCAGGATCCCCCGCAAATACCACAATGCCCTTTTAGATCTTTGGAAGCAGTCATTTCCGCCAAAATCGTCATACAGTCGTAGTGGACGGCCTCCACTTTCTTCAGGAATCCCTCCCGGTCCTTCTCCAGCTCTGCTTTCAATAAATCGATCGAATGTTCGATATGCTCCTCCTCTTCTTTCGAAATGGCGAGGAACAATTGCCCGATCTCGTGATCGTGCAGGGCATGGCCAACATCTTTATATAACGACACCGCGAAACATTCAAGGATCACTTCTTGTATGATGATGCATCCAATATAGTCTTTGGCATTGGCCCATTTTTTAAAAACCTCCCGCACTGCCCGCCAGTAATAGCCATCCTGGTTAATGATGACGGGCAGGTCATACTTTTTTGCCATGTGCATAAACCCCTCAGCATGACTCCGTTCACAATTTGAATGTTCTACACATTCAAACATTTCATGCACGTCATCAATGGTTCCGGTGAGCATGGCAAAATTCGACATACCTACGATCTCTCCGTTTATGGCTTGTGAAAGCATGTCTGTTACATTGGCCCAGTAGACTTCGGACCTGGTCTTTTCGTTGAAAGCAATTGTTGTCTCCATGTCTTAGTTTTAAGGTGTTTTATATTAATGAAAAATCAAGGGTCAAATTACTGGCGCTAATTTTCTCCAACCTTCCGAATTCTCTTTTGAAACTGCTAAAGATCACCTGGGCTTTAAATGGGAAGGAAATGAATTTCTTCATCCTTACCCGCAAGGGATCGGCTTCATGCATGGCTATGGACAAAAAACTATAATTCAGGCGATAGGCATATTGCATGGCATATTCAATCAACGAAAACAGGGTTTCTTCATGTCCTGGCAGGCAGGCAAAGCCCTTTATATAAAGGATCCGTATTTGCTCTCCTTTTTTCGGCAAATAGGGAGTATGCAACAGGGGCCTTGCCATCTTCAAAAAGGATATGAACAGCTGATAATACCACGGATAATCAACGAGTACATGCTGTTTTAAATCAATCGGATCGAACAGGGAGATCATGGCAACCGCATCATTGTTTACCCTGGCTTCAAAATGATTACAGCCAAAGAACGTATCAGCGTCGAGCAAAGGGGATAGGGCATATCGCTTTGAAAATTCTTTATAAAACTCCAACATGAATTGATCATCATCCAGTGTCTTGAACTCAACGTTGGTAGGCGATATAAAATTTTTTTTGGGCAGCAGCTGCAATATGTAAAATGCTCCCAGCCTCATAGATCCTTCTACACCCCCTCGTCCAAAAATGATCGGCGTAACCTTGCTGTTTCCATCTGCCATCGTACAAAAAACAAGGTCTGCGCCATGGCTAACCATATATTCTTTCATCGCCTCGCTGAGCATGGTGCCGATCTTTTTCCCTCTGTGGTTAGGATGTACTTTAAGGTCACAGGCATAATGAACAGTGACTGGCTCTTCCAATAAGATCATATTCTCTTTGACGATGGAGACGCAACCAATAATACAGTCATCCTCTTCCGCAACCAATACTTCTGCAGTGCCTTTCCGGTGAATCAATGAAAAGAAGTTAGGATCACGTTCCATGCAGATGGTTATGGTAGCATGCATGGGAGTGAGCCTGGCCAGTGCAACCAGTTGTTCGTTATCCTTAGGCAAAGCAGTCCTGATCCTCATGTCGTGGCATTGAAGAGATGAACGATATAAAAAAGAGACGTACGGATCTACCAGATAACACTAGACCAATGTCTGGTTACTGAAGGTTGTGAAGTTTGAAGATTGCAGTATACCTAATATAGGAAATATTATTTGCAAATAATAAATAGTCGGCCAATAAGATCCATTAACCCAGTCTGACCACTTGCCCGGATCTTACAGATGAGCCGGACCATCAGGAACTATACAATCGCTTTGAGGAAGTAGGCCTGTTCTCGATTGCATAGTTCCTGATGGTCC
>JANMHK010000247.1:0-4041 GCA_031375135.1 Sphingobacteriales bacterium
GGCTTCCACTGGTGGTGAAATTTCGGATTGTTTACCGCATCAGCGGCAGAGAGTTTAAAGTCGATGATATTTACAATGCTCTGATAAACCGAAGTGGTGATGGTGGTTCCACCCGGAGTGCCTACTATGAGATAGGGTTTGTTTTTTTTGAGCACGATGGCAGGCGACATCGAACTGAGCATTCGTTTTCCAGCGGCGATCGCATTGGCCTCGGCACCAAGGGCACCATAAATGTTCGGCACACCGGGCTTGACACTAAAATCATCCATCTCATCATTCATGATAAAGCCTGCCCCACCGATCACTGTTTTTGATCCATATCCATTGTTAAGCGTGGTAGTGACAGAAACAGCATTGCCTTCAGCATCCACAACAGACAGGTGGGTGGTCTCCTCTGATTCTTTGACTGTGCCATGGGTTGTGATATCACTGGAACCCGCTTTACCTGGCACTACATCTTTCATCCGATCTGCAAGGTATTCAGCACTCACCAGTTTTTGAACCGGCACTTTCACAAAATCCATATCGCCCAGGAATTGGGCTCGATCGGCATAGGCCCTTCTTTCAGATTCAATCATCCATTGAACGGCCTCGGGAGAATGAAAGCCCAGTTTCCGAAGCTTCCTGTTTTCCGTCATCTTCAATAATTGCTGCAACACTACACCACTCGAGCTGGGCAGGGGCATGGTCAATACCTGATACCCTTTATAAGGAAACAATACTGCGGGCCTTTCAACGGCGGTATAAGACGCAAGATCTGCCAAGGTGATGAGTCCGTTCTTTCTTTGCATTTCCGCTACAATCAATGCAGCTGTTTCACCTTCGTAAAATCCTTTCATGCCCTGGTCCCGGATCCGCTCCAGGGTTTTGGCCAACTCCAACTGTACCAAAGTATCGCCGGCTTTCCAACCGCTTTGTTTAATGAAAACGGTGGGCATGGTATTACTCCTGATGAAATCTTTCTGCGTTCTGTTCAAGCTTGAAGCTTCGCTTTCCATAATCACAAATCCATGGGCCAGTTTGATGGCAGGCTCTATGATTGTTTTGAAAGGAAGCTTTCCATATTTATGTGAAGTGAACAGTCCTGCTACGGTTCCCGGAACCCCTGCTGATTTGTGGCCGGTCACACTTTGATCCGGGATTACATTTCCGGCGCCATCAAGGTACATATCCCTTGATGCGGCGGCCGGTGCTTTTTCCCGGTAGTCTATCGCCAGATTCTTTCCACTGGCAAGCCTCGCCACTAAGAAGCCCCCGCCGCCCAGATTACCCGCACCGGGATAAACAACGGCAAGTGCAAGTTGGGTGGCGATCGCGGCATCTATGGCATTGCCACCTTGTTTCAGCATGGTCAGTCCTGCTTCACTCGCGAGGGGATGGGCCGAAACAACGGCACCATGTTTTACATTGACCTGTTTAACAACATTATAATGAAAAGGGTCCAGTTGTGCCTGAACCACCACCACTTGTAAGAACAGAAAGCCTGTTAGAAACAATTTCATGTTGTAAATGTAGGATGTCTTACTAATTCATATCCTTTGATTATTTTCACTTATAGCTAAAACATTGCCATGCCATTGTACCCTCGATTTTGTTTGAAAAAAATCTTCCTATTCGGCCTCTCTATATACCTGTTGTCTCAGATCGGCTTTGCCCAAACACCTGCCACATATAATAGTGCGGATATCCTGGCAAGACTGGAAAAGCTGAAAGTGCTCGGCTCGGTGCTCTATGTAGCGGCCCATCCGGACGATGAAAATACGCGGTTGCTGGCCTGGCTGTCGAAAGACAAGCTTTATCGAACCGGGTATCTTTCCATGACCCGTGGTGACGGCGGACAAAACCTGATCGGCGAGGAACAAGGCATTGCCCTCGGGCTGATCCGAACCCAGGAACTGCTTGCTGCCAGAAGGATCGACGGGGCCGAACAGTTTTTTACAAGGGCCTACGATTTTGGATATTCGAAGAGTACGGAAGAGGCATTCAAAATATGGGATAAAGAAAAGATCCTGGGCGATGTAGTTTGGGTGATTCGAAATTTCAAACCCGATGTGATCATCACGCGATTTCCGGAAGACAACAGGGCGGGGCATGGGCACCACTCGGGTTCGGGTGTGTTAGCGCGCGAGGCGTTTAAAGCAGCTGCGGATCCGGCGCGCTTTCCCGAGCAATTGAAAAACGGTGTGAAGCCCTGGCAAGCAAAAAGGATTTTTTGGAACACCTTCAATTTCGGAAATACCAATACTACTTCAGCAGATCAGTTCAAGGTTGATGTAGGAACATACAATCCATTGTTGGGAAAAGGCTATGGAGAACTTGCGGCCGAAAGCAGGAGCCAGCATAAAAGCCAGGGCTTCGGTGTGCCTGCGTCCAGGGGAAGTAGTTTTGAGTTTTTTGTGTTGACGGGTGGTGATCCGGTGAAAGACAGCCTGATGGATAATGTCGATGTTTCATGGTCGAGGGTTATCAGCGGCGCTGGTATTGCCAATAGAATCAACAGCATCATCAGCAGTTATCAGGTAATCGATCCCTCGCAATCTGTAAAGGCACTCGTGGACCTTTATAAGGAAATTTCGGCCCTTCCGGAAAATAACTGGAAGCAGAAAAAACTTGATGAGCTGCAGGAACTTATTGCGGCATGCGCAGGACTTTATGTTGAGGCATCAACGCCCCAGTTGTATGCGGTGCAGGGAGATTCCCTGCGAGTGAGTTTTACAGGGATCAACCGGAGTAACAGAGCTATTAAATGGAACAGGCTCTCGTTAGAGAATTATGATACCGTTCTTGCGCATAGCTTTCAGCCGAATAAAAATCTGTCACTGGCCAGGCAATTGTATGTGGATCAATCCAAAGAACTGAGCCAGCCCTATTGGTTGAGAAAACCCATGGAAAAAGGATCTTTCAATGTTGACGAACAGTCATTGATTGGGAGACCTGAAAACGAACCCTCTTTTATAGCATCATTTTCCGTGAATATAGAAGGCGTGGATTTTATTTTTAAAAAGCCGGTCATGTACAAACATACGGATCCGGTAAAAGGGGAACTCTTCCAGCCCTTGGCCGTTGTGCCGCCGCTTACGGTCAATACCTCACCCGGCATTATGTTGTTTCGTAAGAACCAGCCCGGGGTAAAAAACTATACCGTTTCTGCCACTGCATTTGCAAATATCAGTCCTGCTAAAGCCATCATCCATAATCGCACGGGTAGAGCGGAAGATGATGTGAAAGATGTTGATCTGGCCTTGGCTAAAGGAGCTACGAAGAATTTTCCAATGCCTTATAGCAACAAGGACATGAAGCAAACGGATCTGGACCAGATCAATGCACGGATCGAGTATAAGAATACGCAGTTCGACCAGGCGAATTATCTGGCAATGGCCACGATCAATTATGATCATATTCCGCCCATTAAATATTTTTATACCGATGGTATTACGGTCTTGAATCTTGATATCAAAACGGCCGGGAAACAGGCGGGGTATATTCGCGGCGCAGGAGATAAACTGCCGGAGGCCTTGGAACAGTTGGGTTACGAGGTCAGTTATGTTGGCGAGACCGATATGAACGAAACGACGCTGTCGAAATTCGATGTGATCATTGTAGGCATCAGGGCCTATAACATTCATGATTGGCTGTTCAATGCCAATGAGGCCTTGATGAATTATGTAAAGAACGGCGGCGTTGTGGTGGTACAGTATAACACGAACAGTTTTGCAGGACCAGTGCGGGCAGGGAAGATTGGGCCATACGATTTTACCATATCCAATGGCCGCGTAACGGATGAGGAAAGTGCGGTGCAGTTCAACGTGCCTGCAAGTCCGTTGTTGAACTGGCCCAATAAGATCAGCAACCTCGATTTTAATGGCTGGATTCAGGAGCGGGGGATCTATTTCGCAGATAAATGGGCGCCCGAGTACCAGGCGGTACTGGCCATGCGCGATCCGGGTGAAGCGGAGGACCGAAAAGGAAGTTTAATCATGGCCGAATATGGCAAGGGCAGATTCATTTATACCGGACTTGTATTGTTCCGCGAACTGCCAG
>JANMHK010000282.1:0-16111 GCA_031375135.1 Sphingobacteriales bacterium
GCTGTTTTCTTGATAAACTCGTACATGGTAGGATCTTTTTCCACAATGGTCATATCTTTCACCCCACGGGAAGCAAATTCATAACTGATGCTGCCGGTACCACCAAAAAGGTCAAGCGTGGAACATTCCTCGAGATCAATGTTATTCGCGATCACATTGAAAAGACCTTCTTTTGCTACATCCGTAGTTGGCCTTGTATGGGGCATATTCGCAGGCGGGTTAATCCTTCGGCCACCCCATTCGCCACTTATGATACGCATAAACCCAAAGAAAAAATGGGTGAAAAGAAATGGGCGGGATATCTTTCAAAAGCCGGGTCATAGTTAAATGCTTCTGGCCTCTCGTCCGTTTCCACGAACTGAAAATATTTATCTACAGCAGCATATAAAGCAGCATCAATTTCAACCAGGCCGCTCACGATGACGCGTATCTGGTCCCTGGACAGTTCCCATTGTTCCGAGATATTGACCACATGGTAGGTGACGTCTTCCGGGGTTTCATAACTGAAGCATTGGACGAACTGTAATGAACCCGAACCCCACAGGGAAACAATAATGAGTTCGGGATAGAATATGATCTCCATCCGGGAGTCTTTTCTTTCCAGGATCAGGTTTTTTTTCAGCAGTCCGGTGTGAATATGTTCGAATAATGCTTTTGGAAACTGACTGACAAGGAGATCGTGCAGGTAATCGGGCACTGCATAGATATTGCGCATATTCAGACTTTCGATCTGGTCAAAAAGAGGCATGGATGCATGCAGATCGCCTGCCACCAGTTCCAGCATTTTGCTGCTGGTATCTTCATCATAAAACCGTTCCGGTACGATCAGTCCGCCGGGGCTGTTATAGAATATATGGATCGCATGATATTCCAGTTGAAGCAGGGTATTAGAAGAAAGCAGTTCTTTCAGCTCTTCCTGCTTTTGCCTGGCACTGAACTGGTAGTACTCCAGTGCTACAAATTCGTTGTTCTCACCGCTATACAGTACAAAACTAAAATGTCTTTCACCGGCATCTACAATCAGTGTGCACTGGTTGTAGACGAGTGAAGCTTTTTCTGCCGGTCTTATCTGGAATGATGGTTGCAAACGTTGTTATTGAGTTGGCAATTATACAAATTTTGTACGGGACATTGTTGTAGGTTTGCAGATTTCAATGGCAGGGAGCGGCTCATATGATCTGAGGATGGGGATAACCAGGAAGCATATCCTGCAACTGGCGTTACCCATTTCTGCCGCCATCCTCGTACCGCAGATCAACTTCATCACCAACAATATCTTCCTGGGTCATTTAGGCAATGAAGAATTGGGTGCTGCAGGTATAACAGGTGTCTTTTATCTGGTATTTGGATCTATCGGCTACGGGCTTAATAATGGCCTTCAGGCGCTTATCGCCAGAAGAGCAGGAGAAAACAGACCGGAAGAGATCGGAAAATTGTTTTCGCAGGGTGTACGAATAGCTCTTGCCATTGCGGCATTGGGAATGGCGATCACCTGGTTTCTGGCCCCCTATATTTTTTCCCATGTGTTGCACAACGCCGAGCAGGCCCAGCGGGTCGTTTCTTTTTTGAATATCCGGATCCTGGGACTTCCATTTCTCTACGTTTATCAAATGAGGAATGCCCTGCTGGTAGGCACTAATCAAAGCAGGTTCCTGGTGATTGGGACCTTGGCCGAGACCATCGCCAATATTGTGTTAGACTACGGTTTGATCTTCGGGCACCTTGGATTACCCAAGTTGGGGTTTAACGGAGCTGCCTATGCTTCCGTGATCGCGGAAGCCACAGGAATGCTTGTTGTTTTTGCCGTGGTTCATTGGCAGGGCATTGGGAAACGTTTTCATATTTACAACAACCTGCGATATAACAAACAAAACGCTTTGCTGGTGTTGAACCAGTCCGCACCGTTGATTTTCCAATATGGCATTAGCATCATCAGTTGGGAATTCTTTTTTATCCTGGTCGAACGAAATGCATCCACGCCTTATGACCTGGCGATCTCGAATACCATGCGTAATATTTTTGGCTTTTTTGGTGTGTTCACCTGGGCTTTTGCAGCAACCAGCAGCACCATGGTAAGTAACATTATTGGGCAGAAAAAACACGAAGAAGTGAGTAGGCTGATCTTGAAAATTGTTCAGCTCAGTACTGGTGTAGCCCTTATCGTTGCCGTATTGCTCAACCTGTTCCCGGCCCAGGTGCTGAGTATTTTCAGTAAGGACCCAGAATTTATCACCGAGGCCATCCCGGTACTCCGGATCGTTTCATGGGCTCTTGTGCTGATGTCGTTTTCTATTGTGTGGCTTAATGCTGTGATTGGTACCGGCAACTCAAAGATCAACATGCTTATTGAAATCATTGCCGTCATCTTGTATTCAGTGTATGTCTACGGCGTGATGGAATATTTCAAGCTTTCGATCATCTGGGGATGGGCTTCGGAGTGGTTATACTGGACATCCATTTTCATTCCTTCATTCCTCTATATCAGGAGCGGAAGGTGGAAGGCAAAGCATATCTAATCATTTTCTGTGCCTGACAGGCGTTTGTAATCGATATCATCGTAAAAATATTCTGTGAACGTTCTGCCCGAAGGGTTTCCATCTTTCAATACCCTGTATACCATCCATATCACCATAAAAGGTGAAAACACAAACATCAGTATAACCAGATCCGTGTAGGGGGAGCCAAACGCCAGTAAGTGGTATACGACCAGGTAAACGGAAACCAGTGAGACAGGAAACAATATCCTTTTCATTCGGGTACTTGTGCAAACGCCATGCCTACACGAAAAAAAGCAGGATCACTCCTGCTTTCCTATTGGTATTCACAATAATTTATGAAGTCAGTTGGGGCTTTTTCTTCTGGCTTTTGGGAGCAAGCACCATTTGCATCCGCTTTCCTTCCAACTTAGGTAAACCTTCCGGCTGGCCTACTTCTGAAAGACGTTCTGCAAACTTCAGCAAAACCAGTTCTCCTCTTTCCTTAAACATGATGGCCCGTCCCTTAAACTGCACATAAGCTTTCACTTTATTGCCATCTTTCAGGAATTTCTCTGCATGCTTGGCTTTGAAATCGAAATCATGATCATCTGTACCCGGTGTGAAACGGATCTCCTTGATCTCTGAGGCCTTGCTCTTGGCCTTCATTTCTTTTTCTTTCTTCTTCTTATCGTACAGGAACTTGTTGTAATCGATCACTTTACAAACCGGTGGGTCTGCATTTGGTGAAATTTCAACAAGGTCAAGTTGTTGTTGTTGCGCGATTTTCATTGCATCCTGGACGGCATATACACCTATCTCAACATTGTCACCCACCAGCCTTACCTGAGGTACCCTGATGAAGTGGTTGATCCTGTGTTCTGCTTCTTTGCGAGGGGCGAATTTTCCTCTTCCGCCGCCGCTCCTGTTGAACGGCCTGTTTGATAATGCCATAATACGAGTGCTTATTTGTCAGCCGGCAATCTGCAGGGATAAGCTGTTATTTGTTTTTTATTTGAACTACTGCCGTTCAATGATTTCGTTCTTTAAAGTACTAATTATTTCTGAAACATCCCGGGTGCCTTCATCACCTTTTCCCTGTTTTCTCACGGCCACTTTACGCTCATTTACTTCTTTCTCTCCAACTACAAACATATAGGGCACTTTCATCAATTCCGTATCTCGGATTTTCTTCCCGATCTTCTCGCTCCTGTCGTCCAGTTCTGCACGAATATCCGCTTTTTTTAATTCTGCCAATATTTCCTGGCAATAAGGGACAAATTTATCGCTGATCGGAAGCAATTTAACCTGTACAGGGGCCAGCCATAAGGGAAATTTGCCCGCATAATGCTCCAACAGGAAACCAATGAAACGCTCATGGGTGCCCAAAGGTGCACGGTGGATGATCAACGGAGTTTCCGGATGGTTTTCCTTGTTGGTAAAGCTCAATTGGAATCTTCGGCCCTGGGCAAAGTCCACCTGGTTTGTAGCCAGTGTGAATTCACGTCCGATGGTGCTCCAGATCTGGACATCAATCTTTGGGCCATAAAATGCGCCTTCATCCGGCACTTCAATAAAAGGAATATTTGATTCGATCAGCACTTCCCTGACCATGGCCTCTGTTTCCAGCCACAATTCGGGTTCGTTGATGTATTTCTGGCCCAGTTTTGCCGGATCGTGGAGGCTCAGCCTCATCACATATTTATCGATCCCGAATATCTTGAAATACTTCAGGTACATATCGTTTACTGCCCTGAATTCCTGCGCGAACTGTTCTTTGGTGCAATAGATATGCGCATCGTTCATGTGCAGGCACCTGACCCTCATGAGGCCAAACAGCTCACCGCTTTGCTCGTAACGGTAGCAGGTGCCATACTCGGCCAGACGCAACGGAAGCTCTTTATAGCTTCTGGATTCGGCGGCAAAGATCTTGTGATGATGGGGGCAGTTCATGGCTTTCAGATAATACTTCACGCCGTCCAGCTCCATTGGTGGAAACATGCCATCCTTGTAATACGGGAGGTGCCCGCTGGTAAGGTAAAGACTCTCTTTCGCGATATGTGGTGTGACCACCCTTTTATAACCGGCCTGCAGTTCGGTTTGCTTGGCCAGGTTCTCCAGTTCTTCGATGATGATGGTACCGTTGGGCATCCATAATGGAAGTCCCGGTCCTACTTCGTCGTCAAATGTGAATATGCCAAGTTCTTTTCCGAGTTTGCGATGATCCCTTTTCTTTGCCTCTTCCAGCATCAGCAGGTACTCGTCCAGCTCTTTCTGGCTAGGGAAACTGACGCCGTAGATCCTGGTCAGCTGTTTATTCTTTTCATCCCCTTTCCAATAGGCGCCGGCGATATTGGTCAATTTAACGGCTTTTATAAACCCGGTATGAGGGATATGCGGACCGCGACAGAGATCAGTGAAATGACCCTGCGTATAAAAGGTAATTTCCCCGTCGTTCAACCCCTGCAACAGGTCCAGCTTATACTGGTCCCCTTTTTCTGTAAAGTAAGAAAGGGCCTCGGCTTTAGGCACGGCCTTACGGTCGTAAGGATTATTTTTCCTGGCCAGTTCGGCCATCAGGGTCTCGATTTCTTTCAGCTGCTCCTCGGAGATCGTTCTGTCACCAAGGTCAATATCGTAGTAAAAACCTCTCTCGATCGCAGGGCCAACCCAAAATTTCGACCCTGGGTAGATAGATTCCACTGCTTCAGCCATGAGGTGGGCGGAGGAATGCCAGAAGGTTGATTTACCGTCGGTATCGTCCCAGGTCAGCAGGTTCAGACTGGCATCTGCAGGGATCGGGCGGGTCGCGTCCCAAACCTCGCCGTTCACGCGTGCCGCTAGTACCTTTCTGGCCAATCCTTCTGAGATGGACTTCGCAATGTCCAATGCGGAAACTCCAGATTCAAATTCACGTACAGCGCCGTCCGTGAAACTTATCCTGATCATTTTATTTCTTTTTACTTTTCCTTTGCCAGTGGTTCTGCCACCTGCCTTGCAAAGGATGGCAAATTTAACGAACTATTTCACTCCCCTAACCGTAATTGGTGATAATTTGCCCATTCATACTGATTTATTAAGTGTTAACACGATGATGAGATTTTTTTTGACCGTATTTGTGTTAGGGATGGCGGTGCAGGGTTTTGGGCAAAAACTGACCGGGCAATGGACCGGTGAATTCAACAGCGGTTCTCAAATACTTGGTGGAACAACGGAATATGTGCTTGAGCTTGATGTCAAGGCGACAAACGTGGAGGGCTATTCGTACACCTATTTCAACATCGGTGGAAAACGCTGTTATGTAATATGCAAACTGAAGGGGGATTATGACAAAGACAGTAAATCGATTGTAGTTAAAGAGGTTGAAAAAGTAAAGTCAAATACGCCCCCGGATTTCAAAGATTGTTTGCAAACCCATACCCTGACCTACATGAAATCGGAGGGCAAGGAAGTACTGGTTGGGAAATGGAAACCGACCTATGAAAAAGACAATTGCGGCACTGGACAAACTGAACTGGAAAGAAAACAACTGGTAAAAGTGGTTCCACAAACAACCACTCCGCCTGTTGCTTCGAAAAATAATCCGCCCGCCAAAAGCACTAAACCGGCAACCCCGTCAAAGCTTGTGACCACAACCCAACCTCCTGCTGCAACAAAATCGACTGCAACAGCTAAAGCACCTGCGGCAAAAGCAAATTCCACAACTCCGAAGCCACCAACGGCTTCCACCACTAAACCGGCGGCTCCAAAAACGCCTCCTGTTGCCACTACACAAAACAAACCCCAGTCTATAGAAAAAACTGTACCCAGTATTGAAAAACCGAAGGTGCCGTCCACGATCAGCGGGCCCGATATCAACAAGATCGACAGCAGGAATAAACAGATCATCAAGACCATCGAGGTGGGTGAAAAAGCATTCCGGGTTGATATGTATGATAACGGGCAGATCGACGGGGATACCATCAGTCTATACATGAATGGCAAACTGATGGTATCCCGGCAACGGCTGACTACCACTCCTATCACACTGAACATCAGCCTGGATGAGAATAAGGAAAACGAGCTCATCATGTATGCAGAAAACCTCGGCACGATCCCGCCCAATACCGCTCTTATGGTAGTAACGGTTGGGGATAAACGATATGAGGTAAATATCAGTTCTTCGGAAAAGACCAATGGTGCCGTGAGGTTTCTATTGCGGAAATAGTTTTTTGCCCACGCGATAGAGAATATAAATGATCAGCACCAGTACAAGGCTGCCTGTGATCAACGGGAAGAAAATAGAAAAAACAGATGTTCCTACAGAAGCGACATGTTCTGAAGTAGCTACGATCGGATTTCCAAAACCTGCCGTTGCCTTTGTAGTGAATAGCCTTAGCAGTGAAGTACCGGTTTGAATGACCCCTGCGGCACCCCCACCTAACAAAATACCAGAGGTCCATTTCAGGAGATCATTATCCACGGTCAACACGGAAGTTGCCAACAAGGTACCAGCCATGATCGCCATCGGGGTGGTGATCATGTCGAGCAGATTATCAACAACAGGAATATAGTAAGCAGCCACTTCCACAAGCGTGGCAGTACCAAAACAAATGATCGCGGGCCAGCTGACCATCCACTGAAAACTTTCTGTTAATGGCAGCCAGCCAAATTTCCCCGCAAGTGCCGCCACCAGCAGGGGGATGAACACCCTGAAACCGGCACTGGCACTGAGGCCTATCCCTAATAAAACACTGGCTATCATAGCCTAAATATCACTATTTCCGGGGAAACTTCCCGTCCATCATGGCCGCATTGTATACGAAGCTGGCCACGATGGTTGAGATCTGCTTGAGGTCATCGCCGATCAGGTGGTCATAGCTGTCCATATTAGTATGGTGTGTACGGGTATCATACTCAATGGGGTCTTGTATGAACTGAAATCCGGGTAAGCCGATCCTGTCGAAAGAAAGATGATCTGTACCGCCCGTATTCTCAAGGGTAACGGTAGAAGCACCCATCGCTTTGAATGGTGTCAGCCACTCACCGAATATTTTTGAAGCCGCAGCATTTCCCTGGGCATAGATCCCTCTCACTTTTCCTGTTCCATTATCAATGTTGAAATAGCACTGGAATTTATCGTGGGCTGGTGTGAGGGCATTTGTTTCTCCGAAGGTTTTTTTCACATATCCATTAGAACCATAAAGCCCCTGCTCCTCTCCACTCCAGAGCGCAAGCCGAATGGTTCTTTTAGGTTTCAATCCGAGTTGCTTGATGATCCGCATCACTTCCATCATAGCTGCCGATCCGGCCGCATTATCCGTTGCCCCGGTTGCTGATTGCCAGCTATCGAGGTGTGCACCGAGCATCACCACTTCGTCCTTTAATTTTGGATCAGTGCCCGGAATTTCGGCAATCACGTTAAATGCGTCCAGCACTTGTTTGCTAATGGTTGTTTTTATGTCAACGTCCAATTTTACTGGTATGCCTGCATTAGCTAGCCTGGTGAAACTCATATAATCTTCCATACTAACAACGATCTCCGTGAACGCATCAGCAGAGTCCTTGTTCTGTGCGCCGCGAGCTGATGGGCCTTGTACGAATAATGTCCCATCATGGCCCTGGCTCATGGTCAGCAGCGCGATGGCACCAAACTTTTCGGCCAGCAGCCGCACTTTACTGGCTATGGTGAAAGTGGACATCCTGCGGGAAAATCCTTCCCGTTGACGTCTTTGTGCGGCGGTATCAACAGGCTTGATTTCGAAAGCCGCCATTTTAGCGAGGTCTTCTTCAGTATACCTTAACGCATCAGCTTTAAAAGTGTGTTTATACACGTCGTCCCTTCCCATCATCACGATCTTTCCCTTCATCTGGGGGGCGAGCTGCTCAAGCTTGTTTGAGTCGACTAAACTGATCACCATCAAATCTGCGGATTGCAGACCGTTTGTTCCTTTGGTCCAGGTCTTAGGATAGGCAATTAAGGGCCTATAATAGGGCGCAGTCATAGCGATATAGGATTTATCCAACTGCCAGCTTTTTCCGAATTCACCCCAAGATTCGAGCCTCGCATTGCTGATGCCCCATTTCTTCAATTCTTTCACGGCCCATTCTGAAGCCCGCTGATAACCGGGAGAGTTGGTTAGTCTTGGACCCGATACATCGGTTAAATAAAATGCATGCTGCATGACTTTTGAATTGTTCATGCCTTCCGCAATAATCTGATCAACGGCAATGGGATCTGCTTTTTCAATCCTTACACTGGACTGACCAAAACTTGTTGCACAGATGATAAAAGTAAATAGTGAAAGGAAAATTTTCATAGCCGTTTGATTTTGCCAAAAGTAGCAAACCAAAGCCAAATCAGAACTTGAAATTCCAGGTTACGGAAGGAATGATCGGAAATAAAGAGACCTGCTTGGCCTGAACCTGTAAACTGTTGTCAGCCACACTGCCTTTTTGATCGATGTAGATGAAATAAGGATTCATCCGGCTGTAAATATTGTATACGCTGAACACCCAGCTACTCTTGAATTTTTTTGTGCTCAGGGGCTTGGGCACATAGGTGGCCGAGAGATCAAGTCGGTGATATGCATTCAGGCGATACTGGTTGATGGAACTGAATTGTTGCGCCAGAATTCCTTCTACCAAATAAAATCTTTCAGGAAGTGTGATCGTATTTCCTGTAGCATATACAAACACGCCGGAGACCTTCCATTTTTTCGATAACTCATAAATGGCGACCACAGAAAGATCATGTCGGCGATCATATTTTGCCGGATATTTTTTCCCTTCATTCAGCTGCGGGAATTTTCTCCAGGTCCATGATAAAGTGTAACCGATCCAACCCGTGAGTTTACCCCGGGCTTTGTTGATATAAAATTCAGCACCATAACTCCAGCCATCTCCAAAAACGAATTCCTCTTCAGGGTCTTTGAACGAGGGGGTGTATCCCTCCTTGTACTCGATCTGATTTTGCATGGTCTTGTAATAGACTTCCACTGAAGTCTCAAACATGTTATCAGAGAAATTCTGAAAATATCCTGCTGCATACTGCCAGCTGAGCTGGGGCTTCACCCTTAGTGTGCTGGGTACCCAAACGTCTGTAGGCAGGGAAGATCCGGCATTGGTGACCAAGTGAATGTATTGCAGGTTTCGGGAAACCGAAGCTTTTATAGAACTCACATCATTCAATGCGTACCTCGCCGTCAGCCTGGGTTCCAGCCCACCATACCGTTTAACTTTTTCGCCTGTTCCGTAAACTGTACTGTCAAGCTTATTCCCGTCGGAGTCCCGCAAATAATCCGTATAGGCACCGATCTGCTGAAAGCCCGAAACCCTAAGTCCATAATTCAATTTGAATTTTTCGCTCAGCTCCCAATCGTCCTGTATATAAGCACCTACTTCATGGGCATATTTTGTTTGTGCATTGTTGGGTTCAAACACCACCGTGTCCTGATTGCCTGAAACCACGGAAGGTGTAAATCGATGGAATGTATATTGGACCCCGAATTTTAACTTATGATCAGTAGAGAGGTAATAATCAAAATCTGATTTTGCCGTAAGGTCCCTGATACCGCTTTTAAGGTTAACCGAAAAATTATCTTGCAAAGCCCCAAAGTCGAATTTATAGTCGTTATACACCAGGGTGGTATTCGAAAACAGTTTGCGACTAAACACGTGGTTCCAACGGAGTGAGGTAGTGGTATTGCCCCAGGGTATGCTGATGTTTATACTTCGCTCGCTGTTCTTGAAATCAAATACATCGCGCCCAAAATATCCTGAAAAATAGATCCGGTCTTTATTTGAGAATTTGTAATTGAACTTGGCGTTCATATCGTAGAAGAAATAACCGGAGCCATAGAAAGAACTTGTTTTGGGAACGAAAGGTTTCGCGAGCGCATCAATATAGGTTCTTCGGCCCGCCACCATAAATGATGCTTTGTCTTTCACTACCGGGCCTTGTATCGAAAGACGGGAGGCAACGGTGCCAATTCCGCCTTCAACCTGGTATTCTTCCATATTGCCGTCTTTCATCGCGATATCAACAACAGATGATAAACGGCCACCATATTGAGCCGGCATACCGCCTTTAATCAAAGTAACGTTCTTGATCGCGTCACCATTGAAGACAGAGAAAAATCCAAACAGGTGACCAGGGTTATAAACAACCGCATCGTCCAACAAGATCAGGTTCTGGTCTGGGCCCCCACCCCTTACGTAGAGGCCACTGTTCCCCTCCCCTGCGTTTCTCACGCCGGGCAACAGCTGAAGCGCTTTCATGGGATCAACTTCCCCAAAAATCACGGGTAGTGAACGGATCTTATTCATGGAAAGATCGATCTGCCCCATCTGGGCGTTCTTGATATTGGCATCCCGACGCTTTGAAGAAATAACGATCTCCTGCGAAAGAGAGGATTTTGCTATGATGGAAACATCCAACTCGATATCCCGGTTTAACTCAACCGGTATCTCCATGGGGAGGTAACCAACGAAACTGGCAGTAAGGTTATAAGTTCCCTGGAGGAGTGTTATTGAAAAAAAACCGTACTGGTTTGAGTTCACGCCCTTGCCTTGTGACTTCACAGTGATAGAGGCCCCGATTAAGGTTTCACGGCTGAGTGAATCACGGATATACCCACTGATGGTATAACGGGTTTGAGAAAATGAAGTATCGTGAAAGATTAAGAAAACGGTGATCAATACCAGGCTTCGGAGTACACTCATGTAGTCTATTTAGCGTAGTCCAATGAATCCTTGACTTCCCCGCAATGCAACATACCCGATGCATATTTAGGATGTTTTTTTCCCAGGTAAGGGTTTTCAATTTCCCTTTTGTTGCTTAGCCAGAAAGCTGTTTCATGATCATTAAAAGCCATCGGGCACATCTGGTGATAAACCCTTGCCCCGCTGTACTGGGCCGCCTGCAGCATCGGATAAAGATTCTCTGTAATCGTTGAAAAAGATCTTTTCTTTTCAACAAGATCTTTCTTGGCAACCATGGCCAGGGATTCGGAAGAAATATTTGCGGCGAAATCTTTTAGGGTCAGTGCCAGGGCTGAATCTGACACGCCAGAGGCCTTAACGCTATCCGCCGCCGCATGCAACAACAGGGCGGCGCTATTGGCAGACGCCGTGTCGTACTCAATCAATGCGTCTTTCATGCGATAATAGGCTTCGAGCAGGTTGGTTACGGACGATGTAGTGGCTGGATCGGTCTGACCCCTGATCGCCTGGGATTCTTTTTCTATAACTCCTTCATTTCCCAGCTTGGGACCGCCTGAACAAGCGGCAAAAACAGGGATCAGCAAGATTGCAATAAGAGATTTCATTATCACGGAATTAGGGTCTAAAGATAGCATTATAAACGTTCTTCTATATTATCAGTAGTTTTGCCCCCGGTTTTAAAAACTTTTTACAAGATGCTGGCAGGGTTGCAAGATGTTACATTTGAATTTGGATCAAGGGCTATTCTGGAAGATGCCACCTGGCATATCCAGCCCAATGAGCGTATTGGGCTTATCGGTTACAATGGAACGGGTAAATCGACTATATTAAAATTACTTTCAGGAGAATATAATCCTTCTGCCGGTACCATAGAAAAAAGTAAGGGTATCCGGGTAGGCTTCCTGCACCAGGATCTGTTGAGTTTTGACACCAATGGGTCGATCCTTACGGTAGCTCTGGGCGCTTTTGAAGAGGTACTCAAACTGGAAGCCGAAATCGAGGCGCTGGGAAAAGAATTGGAGCATGAGCAAGACGAAAAGCGACTTGAGCTTTATACCGATAAACTGCATGAACTTGAACTGGCTGGTGGTTACACCGTACATCACCGCACGGAAGAAGTACTGCAAGGACTTGGCTTTGCCAATGCTGACCTCCAGAGACCCTACCGCGAATTCAGTGGTGGCTGGCGAATGCGCGTCCTGTTGGCCAAGATGATCCTCCAGCAACCCGACCTGCTACTGCTTGATGAGCCTACGAACCACCTGGATCTTCCATCCATAGAATGGCTGGAAAAATATCTCCAGCACTACCAGGGAACGGTTGTGATCGTGAGCCACGACAAATACTTCCTAAACAGGATGGTCACCAAGATCGTGGAAGTTTTCCAACAGCAGCTCCACCTCTATACAGGCAATTACGACTACTACGAAAAAGAAAAAGCATTACGTATCGATCTTCAGCAACGGGCCTTCGAGAACCAGCAGGATTATATACGTCAGCAGGAAAGGTTTATAGAAAGATTCAAGGCCAAAGCATCAAAAGCAGCTCAGGCCCAAAGTGTCATGAAGCGTCTGGAAAAACTTGATCGCATTGAAGATGCCAATATGGAAAGGCCCAGTATCCGGATCAACTTTCAGGTAGAAAAAACACCCGGGAGAGTCCTGTGCACTTTGAAAGACGTGTCAAAATCTTATGGTCCGGTCAGAATCGTTGAACATACAGCAGCTGAAATTGACCGAGGAGATAAAATCGCCCTGATCGGAGCCAACGGAAAAGGAAAGTCCACCTTGTTGAGGATCGTGGTGGGTACAGAAACCTTTGAGGGGGAAAGGGTTTGGGGCCATAACGTGCATGAAAGTTTTTATGCGCAGCACCAATTGGAAGCACTGAACGTCAATCACACCATTCTGGAAGAGATGCTCCATTGCGGCAGCCAGAAAACTGAATTGGAACTTCGCACCTTGCTGGGGTGTTTTCTGTTCAGCGGTGACGATGCAGACAAGCGGATTAAGGTTTTGAGCGGCGGAGAGAAAGCGAGGGTCGCCTTAGCCAAAACAATTGTCAGCAAAGCGAATTTCCTCATGTTGGATGAACCTACCAACCACCTGGACCTGCATTCGGTTGAACTGTTGATCGAGGCCTTGAATAAATATGAAGGCAGTTTGATCCTGGTGAGCCACGACAGGTATTTCATTTCAAAAACAGCCAACAAGATCTGGGAAATTGTTGATGGCCAGATCAAGGAATTCAAGGGGTCGTATGATGAGTGGGTAGAATGGAACAGCCGCATGAAATCCAAACAGCAGGCTCCTGTTGCCGCTCCCGTAGAGAAAAAACAAAAGGAAGAAAAAAAAAAGGAACCTATAGACACGGCTAAGCAGAAGGAGCATAAAAAGCTGCAAAAACTGTTTTCAGACATCGAGCAATTGCTAGCAGATCTACAAAACAAAAAAGCAGATGGGGAATCAAAACTGGCTGATCCCACCATCTACTCAGACAAAAACAAATTCCAGGAAGCTGAAAAGAATTATCAGACCATCATATCAAAACTCAAATCAGCGGAATCGGAGTACGAAAAGCTGTTTGAAGAGATGATGAAATACGAATGATCAGATTTGTATTTTCTTCCATTTCCCCTGCCTGAACAAATACCAGGATATTAGGGTGATGAGTGTTTCTGCAGCGGGAATCGCAACAAATACGCCCACGGGTCCCCACCCAAGGGTCTTAGAAAGCAGCCATGCCAACGGTATTTGAAAACACCAGAAGCCAAACAAGTTGATATAAGTAGGCGTTTTGGTATCTCCTGCCCCGTTGAATGCATTCATCATGACCATTCCCAATCCATAAAATACATAGCCGGAGGCAATGATTCGCATTGCAAGCACAGCATAACGGGCCACATTGATCTCTTGTGTAAAGAATGAAACGATGGGTTCTGCAAACAACAGGAATACAATGGATACAAATAACATGAACATGGCATTGTATTTTGCCGTGATCCGTACTGATTGCGCAGCGCGTTCAGGATTTTTTGCCCCAAGGTTTTGTCCTACTAATGTTGCAGCCGCATTACTCATGCCCCAGGCTGGCAAAATAAAGAACATCACAATTCTAATGGCGATCTGGTAGCCTGCTGATGCCTCACTCTGACCGGTATGAACCACCAGGCTAGCCAGCACGATCCAGCTACCTGAACCGATCAGGAATTGAAGGATGCCCGGCAGTGCGATACTCACTACTGTTTTGATCAAGGTCCAGTCGGGCAGAAACTGTTTCAGCTTCAGCTTGAGGGTATTGTCGCCCAGAAAAAGGTGATACAACTGGTAAGCAACGCCCACTCCACGGCCAAGCGTAGTGGCCATGGCAGCACCGGTGATGCCAAAAGCGGGGATCGGTCCCAGGCCCCGGATGAGGATGGGACAAAGGATTATATTAAAAATATTGGCGATCCAGAGCGACTTCATCGCCATCATGGCGTCACCAGCTCCCCGGAAGACACCGTTAATCAGGAAGAGCAGCATGATCACGAGGCTTCCTGCCATCATGATCCGGGTGTAATTGCTACCCTCGCGGATGGCGGCTTCCTCTGCACCCATCAGCCGGAGAATATCCTCGGCATATATAAATCCGGCAATGCTGATGATAATGGTCACGGCAACGGACAGCAGAATAGCTTGTGCCCCGGAGCGGGCTGCGGCTTCGGGATCTTTTTCACCCACTCGCCTAGCGACCATGGCGGTAGCGGCCATACTGATACCGATGGCGAGTGAATACACTATAGCGATGACAGATTCAGTGAGGCCAACAGTAGATGTGGCGTGTTTGCCGAGATGGCTAACGAAATAGATATCCACCAATGCAAAAACGCTTTCCATACTCATCTCGAGCATCATGGGAATGGCCAGGAGGATAACGGCTTTGCGCAAACTGCCCTGGGTATAATCGTGTTCCTCACCCCTTAGGGATTGCCGAACGACTGTATATAAAGAAGATAATTTTTCCTGTACGGTGATTGACGTCATATGAGTTCTTTAAAAAATGGAAAATCAGGCCGAATGCGGGCCTTGAAAAAAGAAAATGAAGCGGAAGACTTATAGAACAATCATATACGTGCGTTGTGCGACATAAAACTAAGAATTATCTTTTTATGTGCCTACAAAAAATTGGAGAAACGGCATTCAAGTGCTTTAAGAGCAATAAATGCTCGCTTAGAAATTGATTTATAGCCCAACTGGTGTATTTTCCGTTTATAATACCAACAAGGAAAATGGCCCAAATTTCAACTCCTACTGCTGCCGGTTCCCTGCACCGGATCCTTCTGATCTTCGGCTTTGCCGCACTTGCCCTTTTCGGGTATTTCGGGATCGTGGCGAGCCAGCCCTGGGCAGGATGGCTCCTGATGTTCTCGCTGGTAAGCTTTGCGATTGCGTTTAGGGGATACCCTTCCTTAAAAGGATTTTCGTACACGGTCACGATCTTTGCAGCAGTCAGTCTGGCGCTTTATTACCCGCAATATTTTTCAACCTGGGGCGGTTTTAAATTGTCCAAGCTCATCAAACCCCTGATCATGCTGATCATGTTCGGGATGGGTACCTCGATGAGTTTGAAAGATTTTACCGGGGTGATCAAAACACCGAAAGGGGTGATCATTGGTGTAGTCAGCCATTTTATCATCATGCCTATGCTGGGCTTTACTTTAGCCAATTTGAGCGGACTGCCGCTTGAAGTAGCAGCAGGACTGATCTTGATTGGATGTTCGCCAAACGGTCTTGCCTCAAATGTAATATCTTACCTCGCAAAGGCAAACCTCGCTTTGTCGGTCACCATCACGGCTATATCAACATTGTTAGCGCCTTTTGTCACGCCATTCTTAATGAAAAATCTCGCCGGCGCATTTGTAAAAATTGACCCCGTGGACATGATGATAGAGA
>JANMHK010000303.1:0-9858 GCA_031375135.1 Sphingobacteriales bacterium
GGTTGGTGGGTTCCCAAGACAAAGCCCGACAGTGCAAGAAATGAGAAAGCGTTTACAGTGGAGGATGCTTCTGCCAATTTTCTTCGCTGGTCCGGTCAGCAGGCGATATCAGGTGTTTTCTCTGAATGGAAGCCGGTACAACATCCTGATTTTCCTGATCAAAAAGTAGAGGTGGGTGGCGTTTCGCCGTTTGTTATGAGCACGCCACCCATAGGTCTTGTCCCGGACATCATTAAAAAGAATAGTCTGTTCATCACGAAGCTTGCAGGCCTTCAGCCACAGTTGGAACTTTCCGGTTTGAAGACGGAAAAATTGGGCAATGGACTCACCAGAATCACAGTAGATGTGCTTAATACAGGTGCGCTGGCCTCTCATTCCAAAATTGGCGACAGGACATATTGGGTGAAGCGCGTGGTGGTTAAACTCAATGCTGGGAAAAATCAAACGGTGGTCAGCGGTAAGAAAAATCAAGTATTGAATTCCCTTGATGGCAATAGTTCACAAAGAATTTCCTGGTTGGTTAAAGGTGCGGGAAAGCTAACTGTGGAAGCGGGAAGTCCTACTACTGGTTCAAAATCCATTGACGTCACCCTCTAAAAAGAATTTCATGAAAATCCTTATATATTTTATCATTTTTCTCAGTATTCATGTTCATGTATTTGCTCAAACAGGCGAACAACTATTCAAGGCAGCTGGCTCTCCGGTAAATCCTAAAGTGGCAGTGAGTTGGAACCGGTATAATGATCACGCGGGCATTGCAGAGATCTTGAAGAAAATCGCAGCGGCTTATCCCGGCCTCGCCAAACTACAGTCTATTGGAAAATCTTATCAAGGTCGCGATATCTGGTGTATCACGGTAACAGACTTCTCTAAGGGAGATGCCGATAGAAAGCCTGCGATGTATATCGATGGTAATATCCATTCCAACGAAGTGCAGGGCGCAGAGTTTTCATTATATACAGCATGGTATCTGACGGAGTCTTTCAATGATACCAAATTCATACAGCAATTGTTGGCCGACAAAGTTTTTTATATCGTACCAACCATTAATCCTGATGGCCGGGACAGTTATTTTCATGCACCCAATACTTCCAGTTCTCCGCGTTCCGGGTTGATTCCCATCGATAATGATCGTGATGGAGCAGTGGATGAAGATGGGTATGATGATCTGGATGGTGACAATGAGATCCTGATCATGCGCAGGAAAAATCCGAATGGCCGGTACCGCATTGATCCGGTAGATCCGAGAAGAATGATCTATGTAGGGGCCGATGAAAAAGGTGAATACGAAATGCTGGGCCTTGAAGGGAAAGACAATGATGGGGATGGTCAGGTAAATGAAGACGGTTATACTTTTCAGTATGATCCAAATCGCGATTGGGGTTGGGGCTGGCAGCCAAACTATATCCAGAACGGCGCGTATAAATATCCGTTCTCGTTGCCTGAAACAAGAGCGGTCATGGAATTTGTAATGAAGCATCCCAATATTGCCGCGGCCCAGAGTTATCATAATGCGGGTGGCATGATCCTTCGCGGTCCTGGTGATCCAACTGATCAGGTTACGTATAATGCGGCTGATGTGCAGGTCTACGATGCCATTGGGAGAAAAGGCGAAGAGCTGATTCCGGGGTATAGATATCTGGTGGTGTATAAGGATCTTTATGCTGCATATGGTGGCGAGTTGGATTGGTTCTATGGCGGCCGGGGCATTTATACTTATTCCAATGAACTTTGGACGCCATATTTATTCTTCAACAGGGACGCCACCCGTGATCCGCAAGATAACTCAAGCTATCAGTTCGACAGATGGCTGCTTTTTAAAGATGCATTTGTAGACTGGCACGAGTATAATCATCCGGATTATGGGAAGATCGAAATTGGCGGCTTCAAAAAGAATTTTGGTCGCGCACATCCGGGCTTCTTGTTAGAGAGCGATGCCCACAGAAATATGTCGTTCACCATTTATCACGCCTACCATACACCAACGCTTGCCATTGATACCATCATGGAGAAAGATATGGGCGATGGGTTGAAGGAACTAACGGCAGTTATATCTAATAAGAGATTGATGCCTACGCATTCCAGCCAGGACACAAAGTATAAAATTGAGCGGCCGGATGTTATTACCCTGAGCGGAGCAAAAGTGCT
The DNA here is from genome assembly GCA_031375135.1 of Sphingobacteriales bacterium. Taxonomy (GTDB): domain Bacteria; phylum Bacteroidota; class Bacteroidia; order Chitinophagales; family Chitinophagaceae; genus Pollutibacter. The sequence continues at coordinate 2,149 of JANMHK010000303.1, forward strand.
GGCAGGAATGGTGGTTGAAAATGCCGACTTAAATATTAGCACGGAGCAGAAAAATGATCCCGCAAATTTACAGCTCAGGAATATACCCGGACTAGGATCTGTAACGGTACGATGGATCGTGCAGGGCGGAACAAAATATATGGTTACGGTGGATAGCCGTAAAGGCGGTACGGTGAGTAAGTCTAAATAGTATACGTTATGGAATATCGAAGGCTTGGCAGCACACGGGAGCAAGTCTAAATAGTATACGTTATGGAGTATCGAAGGCTTGGCCATACAGACATGGAGATCAGTCGGATTGCGTTCGGTTGCATGTCGTTAAAACCAGACGGGGTCGACACCGAACGCATTCTAAGAGAAGCGGTAGCTGGCGGGATCAATTTTTTCGACACGGCGGATCTTTACGATAAGGGCGCGAATGAAACGATGGTGGGGAATGCATTAAAGGGTGTCCGCGAAAAATTATTTATCGCGTCCAAGGTTGGAAATCAGTGGCGGGCGGATGGTAGTGGTTGGGATTGGAATCCGACGAAGGCATATATCATTGATGCAGTGGAAAAAAGTCTTGCCCGGCTGGCAACAGATCGTATCGATCTATACCAGTTGCACGGCGGCACTATGGATGATCCCATCGATGAAACGATAGAAGCATTTGAGTTATTAAAATCGCAAGGGAAGATCAGGTATTACGGGATCTCCTCTATCCGTCCGAATGTGATCCGACGCTGGGTAGAGACGTCGAATTTGAGCAGTGTGATGATGCAGTATAGTTTATTGGATCAACGACCGGCGGAGCAATGTTTAAGGCTGTTGCTTGATCACGGTGTTGGGGTATTGGCCCGGGGCAGTCTTGCGCAGGGGTTGTTGGTCGGTAAACCTGAGAAGCCTTATTTGAACAGGAGCGAAGAGGATGTTATGAAAGCAATGGAGGCCCTGACTGCATTGGCAAGTGATGAGCGTAGTAAAACGAGCCTGACCCAACAGGCGGGGGATACCATAAGCCCATTGGCAAGTGATGAGCGTAGTATAGCCAGCCTGGCCCTAAAGTATGTGCTTCATCATCCCGCTTTAACATCTGCAATAGTTGGTGTGCGCACAATTGAACAGCTACAGGACATTTTAGCGGCGGCTGGCCATTTGTCGGATGCGGAGTATCAACAACTGGCTGCTGCAGTGTCGGCCAATTTCTACCAGGAGCACCGTTGAAAAAATCAGGAATGAGGATATACATGCTTTCGTTTTTGTTTATTATGACGTTTACAGCCGCTGCGCAGAGAACGGACTCGCTCTTTATGGCGGCGGCAGTTTCCAGGTTGACACATGCGCGCGAGTACACGTTGCAGGTGGCCGACCTGATGCCCGCCGATAAGTATGGTTTCAAACCCAGTCCGGAGGAAATGGCTTTTGGTGAGCAGCTGCTGCACCTTGCATCTAATCTTGGGTGGCTAAGTTCCGGCTACCTGCAAAAAGGGATTAACCCCGTATCAAAAGAAGACGCCAGGTTAACGGAGAAGGCTGCCATCAGGGCAGTGCTTGAGAAAGCCTACGACTACGCCATAGAGGCGTGTAGCCGGTTTAATCCGGGCGATCTCGGCGCCTCTGTAACTTTCTTCGCCGGTCCAATGAATAATTTGCAGATCATCAATCTCATCAACGATCACCAAACCCATCATCGCGGGCAAATGATGGTGTACCTGCGGCTGAACGGGGTGATCCCTCCAAAATATGTAGGGTGGTAAAGGTCAGGGCTTAGAGACATTCGAATGCCCTGGTCACCCAGTACCGGTATTGCGATAATCATAAAGACGGCCTGCTGGTATGCCGCATTAAATTTTTGTTGTGGATCCTTTTGCGATTGGATAATACCGGAAATACATCTACTTTTTCTAAAACAAATGTCATGAGTGAAAAACTAGGCGGCGGCACCAACGCATTGAATTGGTTCGAGATTCCTGCAACTGATATTGAAAGGGGCAAGAAATTTTACGAAACCATCTTTGAGATTCAAATGATGTCAATGGATATGATGGGTATGCAGATGGCCGGTTTCCCATCGATGCCGCCGCATGTTGGCGGTGCATTGGTGAAAAGTGACCAGCACAAGCCGTCCATGGATGGAGCGGCAATTTACCTGAATGGAAATCCTGATCTTCAGTTGGTATTGGACAGGGTGGAACATGCGGGGGGAAAAGTTCTGATGCCAAAAACCAAGATCGATGATCATATTGGTTTTATGGCATTTATTTTGGATTCAGAAGGTAATAAAGTAGCTATACATTCGGGGCCGCAATAAGATCGTTTTACCAGTATCTTCACGGCATGTTATCTGTTGAGGGTATTGGCAAGAAAAAAGGCGCTTCTTATATTTTAAAGAACATCTCTTTTTATCAGGGTGCCGATCAGCATCTTGCCATAGCCGGCGAAACGGGTTCAGGGAAAAGCAGTTTACTGAAAATCATCGCTGGCCTCATCCAGTCCGATGAAGGCGTTGTTATGTTTGAAGGGAAGCGGGTGTTAGGTCCTGATGAACAACTGATCGCAGGCCATCCGCGAATTGGATTTCTTTCCCAGCATTTTGAACTAAGAAATAACTACTGGGTTCACGAGATACTTGAATATGCAAACAAGTTGAGTGAAACCGAAGCGCAGGACATCTTCCATATCTGCCAGATAGACCATTTGATGGGGCGTCGCACGAATGAATTATCGGGTGGCGAGAAACAGAGGATCGCAACGGCGAGGCTATTGGTGAATCGTCCCGCGTTACTCCTGTTGGATGAGCCCTATTCCAACCTTGACATGATCCATAAGCAGACCATGAAGAAACTGATTCAGGACATCAGTGAAAAATTGAAGATCAGTTCTATTTTGGTTTCGCACGAACCGGAGGATATACTTTCCTGGGCGGATGAGTTGGTCTTGTTGAAAGATGGACAGATCGTTCACCAGGGAAATCCTGAATTTGTTTATAGAAATCCGGTCGACGAATATACTGCGGGCCTGCTGGGTAAATATTTCATATTGCCATCGTCGTTGGTTTCCATGATGACTGAAAAAAGCTTTCCGGTTATGAATAATGACGGGGTATTGATCAGGCCCGGGGACATCAGGCTTTCTGTTGATCAAGGAGTAGATGCAACAGTAACGGGGAAAGTATTTTTAGGCAACCGATATGAGTATATCGTTAAGATCGATGAATGGGAATGTTCATTCTTTCATCATGGAGAGTTGAGCCATGGTGAGCATCTTAAACTTAGCATCGGGTAGTAAATTAAATAGACATGAAACAGACATTAGCGCATGTGGCGATTGTGGTAAGGGACTATGATGAGGCCATAGAGTTTTATACTGGCCGCCTTCATTTTAACCTGATTGAGGATACCAAACTTTCCGAAACCAAACGTTGGGTCCTTGTTCAACCCAAGGGCGGTGGTTGTCATCTGCTGCTCGCCAGAGGAGTAGGTGATGAGCAGGTTAGTCGTATTGGAAATCAAACCGGTGGCAGGGTATTTCTGTTTTTACATACAGATGATTTCGACCGCGATTACCAGAATTTATTGGACCAGGGAATAAAGATCATCCGCGAGCCCAGTATGGAAGAATATGGCAAAGTAGCCGTGTTTGCAGACATCTACGGGAACCTTTGGGACCTGATTAGTGAGGGAGCCGGTTAGTGTGCTAGCCGGAGAGATGTCTAATGCACTAGTGTGCTAACTAATGCTCTTACGATTAGTGCATCAACCCACTATTGCTTTCATCATCTAACCGGCTATCCGGCTAACCGGCTAATTCACTTACTTCCGGTTAATCATTTAGCCGGAGAGATGTCTTATGCACTAATGTGCTAACTAATGCTCTACCGTCTAACGCTCTAACGCGCTAATGCTCTCATCATCTAACCGGCTATCCGGCTAACCGGCTAAACACTTTCAACCGGTTATCAATCTATCCTCCCGTTTATCCTAATCCAAAAAAAATACTTTCCCGTATTAGCTTGTTAATCAGCGTATTATCTTTCACCACTACTATGCCTCAGACGCTACTAGTAAAAATATTGTACTAGGTATTGCATAATACTAAATAATGCCTTAGATTTGTCTTGTCATTGAGAAACAACAGAAGAATAAAGCATCAGAAAGGAAATAGGGCGGCGGGGACTGGATGGTAATAAAAAGACGAATCAAAAGAAACAACAGCAGAATCAAAAGCAAATTAGCCGGTCCCCGGCTTCATTAAAAACAAGAATTAAAAACCAGAGACATGAACATCGAGAATACACAAAGCCAGATGCGGAAAGGAGTCCTGGAGTTTTGTATTCTCTCCATCATCAAACGTGGTGAGGCTTATCCGAGTGATATCATCGAAGAGATGAAAAAAGCCAACCTGCAGATCCTGGAGGGAACACTGTACCCATTGCTCACAAGGCTAAAGAACGCCGACTTTCTGACCTACCGTTGGGTAGAAAGCACGGGCGGGCCGCCCCGTAAGTATTTTTCCCTCACAGATAAGGGAGCAGATTTCTATAAAGAACTTGAATCGACCTGGCAGGAAATGGCAAACGCAGTACAGCAGATCACACAGAACGGATATCAACCAGTAGAATTAACAACCAACTCATAATAAATCGCGAACAATGAAAAAGGTAATCAACATAAATTTTCAGGGCAGGGTGATCCCCATCGAGGAATCGGCCTATGAAATATTGCAGAATTACACGGATAGCCTGAGAAGATATTTCGCGAGAGAGGATGGCCGGGATGAGATCATTAGTGATATAGAAAACAGGATCGCGGAATTATTTGCAGAAGATCTGAAGAAAGGTCAAACAGGATGTATTACAGAAACCGATGTAGAAAGAGTCATCAATAGCATAGGAAGGCCCGAAGAGTTTGATGGTGACGGATTGGGTTCGGAAACGACTGGTGCATCCGCTTCATCTTCCACTTCATCGACTTACACCGCCGAAACAGAACCGCGCGGGTCTTTATTCAGAAATGAGAATGATAAAGTACTTGGTGGTGTATGTAGTGGGTTGGCCTATTATCTGAAGATCGACCCTACCATCGTACGTGTTCTTTTCGCACTCGTCACTTTAGGTGGATTCGGATCAGGTATTCCCCTTTATATTATATTATGGATCGTGCTTCCTGCACGTGGAATGGCCTTAAATATGAGGAGAAGGTTGTACCGTAACCCCGATAGTAAAGTGTTGGGCGGCGTAGCAAGTGGTATCGCTTCTTACTTTAATATTGCAGTTTGGATACCCCGCGTGATTTTTGCCTTACCACTGATTGTAGGTGTGCTGAACTCAGTATTCCGTTCTTTCTGGTTCTTCGGCCGCGACGGCTTCCCAGATGTGATATTCGGTGGATTCGGTGGAACCTTGTCGCTCATCTACGTGATCTTATGGATCGTGATTCCAGAAGCTAAAACAGCTTCTGAAAAACTGGAAATGCGCGGTGAGAAGGTTGACCTCGAAAGTATCAAGAATTCAGTACAGGGCGAATTGCAGGAACTAAAAGGAAGGGCTGAAAAATTTGGCACAGAATTCAGTGAGAAAGCAAAAGTATGGGGCAATGAAGTACAAGGCCTGGGCAAAGAAGCTGGAGAAAGAAGCAAGGCTTTCAGTGCTGAAGTTGCTCCTGCTGCAAGAAGGGCTGGCAACGGCCTGGGTCACGCACTGGGCGTGCTGTTCAAAGCTTTCTTCTTATTCATTGCAGGGATCATTGTATTCGCTCTTTTCGTAGCCTTTACTGCAGTCATATTTTCAGGATTCGGAGTAGGCATATATGATTTGAAGAACTTTTTCCTCACAGGGGTTTGGCAGAATTTCCTGGCTTTTAATACCGTTTTTTTACTATTTGGTGTTCCCATTATAGCAGCAGTGGTTTGGATCATCAGGAGGCTGACAGGTTCGAGATCAAACAACAGTTATCTGGGTTGGATTTTCGGAAGTCTATGGACAATAGGTTGGATCAGCGTGACATTACTGGCCGCTATCTTTTCAAAGGAGTTTAAGCGTGTGGAATCCGTTCAGGAAGATGTGACCATGGTGAATCCTACAAACGGTAAACTGACTGTAGACGTTATGCCAATGGAGTCAAAATTCTACAACATGATGTGGTTTGATAATGATAACGATAACCACGATTTCCCTTTTAAACTCAGTGCAAACGAGGATAGCCTGCTAATGAATACGGTTAAAGTCCGGATTGAAAAAAGCGACGATTCAAACTTTCACGCCTATACCGTAAAATTTGCGCGCTCATCAACTCCTGTAAATGCAGAAGCCATCGCGGAAAAAATCAATTTTCCTATTGGTCAGATGGATTCCGTGCTGCTCCTGTCAAAAGGATTTGTGATCACAAAGGGTACCAAATTCAGGAATCAGCAAGTGATGGTGGTGATCGAAGTGCCCGTTGGCAAGCAGATCAAACTCGATAGTCATATCGATGATTACGAGTGGTTCTCTGTGAATACCAACAACAGGGGTCGCAATCGCGGACTTCGGGTTGACTGGGAAGATGAGTGGGACAGGGGCTATGGCTACCGCACAGAGACCTGGTATACCATGACATCCTCCGGCCTCGAGAAAACGGACAAGCGCGCTGATGATTGGAACAACGAAGATAAATCCGACGATAATAATAATGATGGCGATGGTTACAGGTACAAGAAGGATCGGAATATCAAAATCGATAGCATGGATATTCAATTGAAAGGAAAGGACACCACTATCAACATTAAAGTAACTACAAAGAATGATCTTGGTACTCCAGGCAGCGAATCAGAAGAGCCTGCAGTGGTTCATTCAGGAACAGGGAAAAAAGTTGGGAAATATGCCCATTACATGATCTCCGTCCTGGACCTGATGCGCATTAGCAGATAGCCCTCGATCTTCTACATGAAAAGCGTGATGAGCCTCCCGGTCATCACGCTTTTTCTTTTGATCTCATAAACAGGCGGAAACCCGGACATTTTTCTTTTTACCGTACATTTCCGGCTGCTTATCTTCGCAACCCTCAATTGATGGTATGAAATCAACTCCTTTTACAGAGAAACACCTGGCGCTCGGCGCAAAAATGGCCGAATTCGCCGGATATAACATGCCCATCTCCTATAGCGGCATCAATGACGAACACCATGCCGTTCGCAACAATGCCGGCGTGTTCGACGTCAGCCATATGGGGGAGTTTGTTCTGAAAGGTGATAAAGCGTTGGATCTGATTCAGTCACTCACGTCCAATGATGCGTCGAAACTGACCAAGGGTAAAGCACAGTACAGCTGCCTTACCAATGAAAACGGCGGTATCGTCGACGATCTGCTCGTTTACTGTATCGAAGACAATAAAGTCTATATGTTGGTGGTGAATGCTTCCAATATTGAAAAGGACTGGGAATGGATCATGAGGCACAACAGCAACCAGGTTGAAATGCATAATATTTCTCCCAAAACATGCCTTCTTGCCATTCAGGGCCCCAACGCTACTCGCATCCTTCAGCCACTGACAGATATTGATATCCTCAATCTCAAATACTATACGTTCGTTAAAGGAAAATTTGCCGGCATTGATAATGTGTTGATCAGCGCAACAGGCTATACAGGCGCAGGCGGCGTAGAGATCTATTTTGAAGATATTGACGACCATGCATCAAAGATCTGGGACGCTATTTTTGAAGCCGGAGCGGCCCAAGGCATAAAGCCCATCG
>JANMHK010000362.1:0-6940 GCA_031375135.1 Sphingobacteriales bacterium
GAATCATTGTATACCAGGCGCTTACAGGAATGGGCGAGATTTCAGGAAGTTTTATGGATAACCTTAAAAGGAAGTAATTTCATTAGCGTAAACATGAAACATGAATAAATTATTCAGGGCATTGATCGCTGGTTATGGAGCCAAGAAATTGGGTGGAGGATGTTTGAGTACGGTACTCATCTTCATCATTATTTATTACCTCCTTGGGCAGTGTAATTAAGGCAGGGTTAGAAGTTTCCGATTATTTGTATTATTTTTTTCTCTTAATTCATGCCAGAGAGATCTAAAGTTCCCCTGTGTTCAAACTGTTTCAGTAGCCGGATCCTGATACTCCTGTGCTGCCTGGCATTTTATACCTCAGCTTTTTCCCAAAAAATTCCCGTTGTTGTTCATATTATCAGTGACAATCCGGATGCGATCACAGATGCTACCATTATAGCGGCGATTGCTGATTTGAATGATGCTTTTGCACATACAGGAGCTTGGGGAGCAGGCCCCGGTGCAAATACCGGTATTAGTTTTTGTCTGGCCAACAAAGATCCAGACGGCGGAAATTCCACCGGCATTACGCGTACAAAATCAGTATTGTTCGACTTTGATGTAGACATTGAAAACAACAAAACCAAGAACCTTATCTCCTGGGATACCAAACGATATATGAACGTCTGGTATGTCAGTGGCCTGAAGTCTGAAATATTTCCGCTGTTCAGCTGCGGAAAATGGTCAAGGATGAAGGAAGGTGGATATGCAACCTATTCCAGTGGCGGAGATTTCCGTGACGGTATCGTTGTCACGGGATTCGGCGGTTTATTGGCCCACGAAACTGGCCATTACCTGGGATTAAAACACACTTTTTCTATTTATAACTGTGTCAACGGCGATTGCAATGTTGATGGCGATGGTATATGTGATACACCACCCCAAAGTGTGTTTAGCGGACCCTGCATAGGTCCGCAGAATTCCTGTTCAACTGATACCTTGTCGGGTTTCTCAGTAGACCAGCCCGATCAAAATGAGAACTTCATGGGTTATAGCAGTTGTGCCAACATGTTTACCGTTGGGCAGGGTGTAAAAATGAAGGACGTGCTAGCTACGGTTCGCAGTAGCCTGCTTGCAGCGGACCAATGCGCTAAGCCTTGCGTAGAAAATATACTTGCCTCATTCACACGGGATAATTGGTTTCCCATTCCCGGAAACACGATCTTATTTACCAGCACGTCCAGCGGCGGCTCAAACTATGAGTGGTCGGTTGACGGTGTGATTGCGGGGGGTAATAGCCCTACGTTTAGCTACAATTTTCCCACGATAGGGAAATATAAGGTCAACCTGAAAGTATATAATGCCAGTACATCCTGTTATGCCAATTATTCACACAATGTCATTGTCACTTGTGGCGTGATGGCACGATTCCATCCTGATAAAAGAACCATAGCCTCCAAGGCGCCGATGTACGTGGATACCATCATCTTCACCAACAGATCAGTAAACGGGGCGAGCTACAAGTGGCTGATGAGCAATGATACGGGAATGGTGGAAACGGTGGTCAGTACTGATCCCGACCTAACATATCCCTTCATCAATAAAGGAAATTACAGAGTGAGGTTGGTGGCTGAGAACGGAGGATGTATCGATACTACTGAAACTTTTGTGTTCCGTGTCGAAGACCCGACTTTCGATGGGAATCTTAATCTGCGTGCAGACTGCCTGAACGAAACAAAGCTTCGGGTGGAAATGTACGTTTGTAATTCAAGCTATGAAACAATTCCAGCAGGCATTCCCATTACTTTCTACGATGGCGATCCCAGAAAGCCAGGAGCCATTAAACTGGATACTACGTTTATATTACCTGATCCGGTAATTGGTAAATGCTGCGGTAAGACCTATGTATTGATCATGGACGTGAAGAAAACTAAATTTAATACACTTTATGGAGTCTTTAATGACAGCGGAATTGTATTGCCTGTCAGTTTTCCCATCACCCCAATCACGGAGTTGAATTATAACAACAATATCACGATCATCTCAGGGTTCAAATACACCGCTTCGATTGTTCCTTCATCGGCCGTTTTTACGCCTGGCGATACCCTCACCATTCGAGGAAGGGGATTGCCTTCACCCACGATAAAATATTCATGGGTACCGACTCCTGAACTTAGTTGCACCAACTGTCCCAACCCTTTATTCACTGCGGGGATAGATACGGTAACCTTGCAGCTTGTCACTCAAAGTGCTTATGGTTGTGTTGACACAGGATTTGCAAAGATGATCGTACCACCGGTGCAGGACCTGACCATCAATATCAAATCGGTGGATTGTTATAAGAACGATAGTTTGCTCGTGAATTTCGAGATCTGCAACCTATATCCAAAAGGATTTATTCCAAAAGGTATCAGCGTCAGTTTTTATGATGGAGACCCTGCAGCAGCTGGTAAATTGATGGGTAAACCATTTGTTACACCTGCCAATACGGCTACATTGTGCAGAACCTATTCCTACATTATCAAAGGGAAAGGGCCGCTTCAATTGTTTGCGGTGGTAAACGATAAAGGTGTTTCGCCTTATGCCATGCCTAACGATACCATCCTCATAGAAAAAACATACGCCAATAATACCAGCAGCTTTAATCATGTAGTAGAAGTAGTCACCATTTCGCCTGCAGATACTGCTATTCTCAGGAAAACGACGGTAGGCTTAAAGATCAGTTCACCCGTTTTTGCTCCTGCTTCTGTGGTGTGGAACAGCGGCTCCGGATACACGCTAAACTGCACCAATTGCCTGGCTCCGGTTGTAACTGTTAATGCAGATGGTCTGGTGACTATGCAAATGCAAAGCACATTCGGATGCACGCTGAAGGGCGAAGCTAAGGTGCGGGTGTTGCCTCCAGATTTTACGATACGAATAACGGGAACCGAATGCTTTAGCAATACCAAAACGTTAGTCAGGTTCAGGATTTGCATGAACAATGGGTACGACAGTGTATTCAAAGGAATAGCTGTGAACTTCTATGACAGTGACCCCTATTCGGGTCGGCCCGCGCCCCTTGATTCTACTTTTTATACACCAAAGATCAGTGCGGGAGTTTGTGACAGTTTCGTTGCCATCGTTAATACGCCTAAGTCAGACCTTATTTTTGCTGCAGTGAACGATCGCGGCCGGGGCAGTTTTCCTGACCAGGGATATCCTGAAACGGATCCTAATAATAATGCAGACCGGACTATTGCTGAGAAATTCAGGATCAGGATCAGTCCTTCAGATACCTCGGTTTACCGGAATAGCACGGTTCAATTGAAAGCGGTTTCATCGGGAGGAACACTCACTGCTTTTCAATGGTCTCCTGTTGGCGACTTGTCATGCACCAATTGCCTGAACCCTGTAGCACGGGTTCCTTATTCTCAACTTTACGTGATCACTGGCCGTAACCAGAATACGTGTACTGCCTCAGATACTGCCGATATCAAGACCTTCAGTGACGGGCCCGTTAATATTCCCAATGCATTCACACCCAATAATGATGGGCGGAACGACGTGTTCTACATATTGGGTAGTGTGGATATTGAGATGGTAAAAAACCTTTCTGTATTTGACCGCTTCGGCAAGAAGATCTTCGAGGCAAAAAACACCCCGGCGAATAATCCAGCTTATGGTTGGAAAGGTGTTGCTGCCAGTGGGGCCACACTTAATACCGGCAGCTATGTATATTCAGTAAGCATTCTGTTCAAAGACGGGCGGGAAGAGGTCTTCAAAGGAACCATTACCCTTATCCGGTGAGGAAAGTCACCGAGTATTCTGATTTTTTGTGTCAAATTGCATTCAAATATGCAAATGAGTCTATTATGGTTTCATAGAATATTTCGGTGGGTGCTTGGCCTTCTGTTTATTGGGGCAGGTATTTACTATTATGCTGCTGGCGCGTGGCCAGCCATTGCTTTTGGCTTACTGATGTTGATTACCGGATTCTTTAAACCACGTAGATGTGTAAGCGAAGATTGTAATATTTAGAATTTGCATTACTGAAGGTTTTCAGCAGCACGGATCAACGCTTTTTTTGAAGAAAGAATTTCCCGTTCAATGTTCATAAGGGTGGAAGCTTCCAGTTCTCCAAGTTCGCCATTTCCTAACGCTGAGCGGATCGTTTCATTATTTGTTGCCACATCAGTGTGGGCCTGGTGCATGAGGACGTCAAGCCGCTCTTGAACATATCCGGCCTCGAGAAATGCAGATTTAAAGGAGTCCCAGTTCTCTTGTATACGCCGAAAATGATCATGTTGTTTATCATTTGCTGATTCACGGAGCTCAGTGATATTATGGTGAATGTCTTTAATCGATTTTGCTGAATGGATGATCTGCCGAAGGCTCTCCATATAAACTGAGATCAGCCGGTTGTCTTCATCCGATTGTTCACCCTGTCTTAGCCGGACATAGTGTTCCAGCAGTTCACCTTCGGATACTTTAAGCCGGTCGTACATTTTATTCGTAGCACCGGAGACCCTCGCAAAAGATTTAATATTTTCCAACAAGCCATCAGGCTCTGGCATATTGATGTCCATGACCGTATCATGGAATTCCAAATTCTTTTCCAGCAGATGGCGGACCTCATCCCTCAACAATACCGGATCAGGTTCGCGCAAGCCGCTGATGCCCGGGCTTATAAATGACTGCTGGGTATCATCTTGCGTAAACTGGCCTTCCAGCCATCTTGAATAATAATTGATAAAGGGCAGAAAAATAATGATGGTGGCGAGGTTGATGAAACTCTGAAAAAAAGCGAGACCGATCAAAGGGTCCTTGATATTTACTACATCAGTAATAAATTTAACGATGAAGGGTAGAAAAATAAAGGCGAGGACGACCGTGGCGATGTTGAAATAGAAATTGCCGAACGCCGCCCTTTTCTTATCGCCACTCCCGTTTAGACCTGCTACCATGGTTTTCAATGAAGTGCCAAGCTCTGACCCGATGATCACTGCCGTAGCAGCATCAAAAGGAATGGCCTTGGAATAAAGCGCGGTCAGTGCAATGGCCATGGTGGCAGAGCTGGTTTGAACAATGGAGGTCACCAATAGTCCGATCAATACAAAAATGATGAGGGGCTGGTCCTTATACTGTGCGATGTTCAATTGTTGTACAAAAATGCCGGCGGTATCTTTCATGAAGCCAAGTCCGTAGAACAGAAGTGAAACGGCGAAAAAAAGCCTGAATGTGTTAAAGAGGTTCTTTCGATTCCTTAGGAAGAACATGGCGATGGTGCTGATCGCTAGTCCGGGTAAGGCCATGTCTTCGATCTTTAGTTTGAAGCCAACCGTAGCTACGATCCAGCCTACCATGGTGGATCCTAGGTTAGATCCCATGATCACGGCCAATGCATTCTTAAAAGGGATCATGCCGGCCTCAACGAATCCCAGGGTAATGAGAGCGATCACCGAGGAGCTTTGCAGGAGCGCCGTGAGGAAAGTTCCGCCAGCAATGGCTTTGCCTAAAGAGCTGGTATTCCTTCGCAGGAATATTTTAAAAGACCTGCCTGAAAGTTTTGTAAGGGCCTGGTCCATAAGTTGAAGCCCATAGAGGAAAAAGCCGATACCAGCGATGAATTTCCAGACAATATTTGTTTCCACCTAAAGGAGATTAAGTAGTTTTTTCTACTTCTTCTGCGTCGAACAACGAATGATCAGGATTATCTGTATGATAATGCTCAGGCAACTGCGTTCCGCAATGGGGGCAATTGATCCGGTGCCGACTTGACTTTCTCGATTCTTCCAGGAATCCCGCCGTAATGATACCAGCAGGAAGGGCGAAAATAGCGACTCCGATCAAGAGCAGAGAGCCGGTTAGAAATCGTCCCATTTGGGTAATTGGAATCATGTCACCATAGCCCACCGTAGTGAGGGTGATTACGGACCACCAGATGGTCTTTGGAATACTGCTGAATACCTGGGGCTGAACGGGGTGTTCAGCAAAATATACGAGGCTGGATGAAATGATGATCAGGAAAAGGGCTAGCACCAGACTAAGTACAAGTTCTTTCTTTCTGGAGCGGTATACATTGACCACAATTTTCGTCGCTTTCATGTAACTGGTAAGCCGGAATAAACGGAGGAACCGGGCAAGTCTTAGTATTCGGAGGATACGTAAATCCAGGCCAATGGCAACATGAAGATAGAAAGGGAGAATGGCCAACAAGTCCACAAGGGCACTCATGCTGAGCATGTAACGCAGCCTTCCATAAACAGGGTGTTGGTATTTTGATTCCTGTACACAGCTCCAAACCCTTAATATATATTCAATACTGAAAATGGTTACTGAGAAAATGTCAAAATACCTGAAAAAATGGCTATAGGGATCGTGAATAGAGGGAACCGTCTCCAACATTACCGCGACCACGTTGAGCAGGATCAGGGTGATGATCAGTCCGTTGATGAGCTTGTCCCATTTCGAGTGACCCAGTTCCGGGTGAAGTAGAACGTAGGTCTTTCGTTGTATTGTTTTATACATGAAAGCTTTTGGTGCAATGAATATACAAAACTTGGCACAAGCACAGAAAATGCAGGTTTCTGGTCAAGGGTTTCGTGTAAATGACATATATCATTCCTTATTCGAATTTGCTCATGTTTGATATGGCGACATATAATAAATTTTGTGACCGTTGAATTATTCATTATAATAGTATTGCAAATCAAACAACACTATGGGTCCTGTTTCAATGCTCATTCTTACTCTTGCGGCGGTAGCGTTTTCCGTATTTGCCATTCTCATTTCAAAGGCAGTGTTAAACTGTATCCAGGTATTCCCTTGTGTGGGTATACCGCATTCATAAGGCTCAAGCTTCTGCTTATTGACCGACCCCTTTAACACTGCCTTTGAAATGAGAATGGCAAATACGGAAAACGCTACCGCCGCAAGAGTAAGAATGAGCATTGAAACAGGACCCATAGTGTTGTTTGAT
>JANMHK010000377.1:0-5148 GCA_031375135.1 Sphingobacteriales bacterium
TCAACTCATTCGCCAGCGAGCCCAGCGAAACGATGGTGATACCAAAGACCAGCATTCCAGTGCAAGCAGCAGCAAAAGCAATTTTTTTATTGTACACCTGTTTCTTGTTTTCTGTTTTGTAAAGCCATGAGGCCAGCACCGTAAAGTCCTGCTTTATCTCCCAGCTGCGATGCTTCAACTTTTACCATCTTCATACTCACCGGCTGTGCCCATTTCGATGCTTCAGTGATGATATCGGGAATGAAACGCGTAGCAGGACCAAACACACCACCACCCATAATGATCTTTTCAGGATCATATAAACTGACAAGGTTTGCCACGGCCATGCCCCAAAGCTCAATGCATGAGTCTATTATTTTTCCAGCGATCGGATCACCGCTTTCGTGTGCTTTGCAAATTTCGGCCGCAGATGCTGTCGCGGTCAATGTACCGTGATTATGTAGATCAGCAGTGATCAGCGCCTGTGCCTGTGCAGCCATGCCCTTGCCCGAGGCATAGGATTCAAAACAGCCTGATGATACGAATTCCGACTGAAAAGGTCTTTCAAGCGCCATCCACCCAATGGCCCCGGCAATATCGTGCGCACCGCGGAGGATTTGTCCTCCCGCCATGATGCCGGCACCGATTCCGGTTCCTACGGCCAGATAAATCGCATCATCACAACCTTGAGCCGCACCTTTCCAATGTTCCCCTAATATATAACAGGCCCTGTCGCTATCTATATGAATAGGCGTATCACCCATGGTCTTTCTTAATTCCACCAGCAACGGGTAATCCGTCCAGCCCTGAATGTTTGGCGCCCATACGCTGCCAGTCTTCTTTCTATAAATACCAGGCACGCAAATACCTGCACCAGATATTTGATGCTTACTCGTCAGATCACGGAACTGCTCACAGATCATCGTCGCAACTTCTTCCCCCGACCTCGCCCCGATCTGCACGCGTTCTTCCAGCAGGATCTCGCCCGCCTCAGAAAAAACAGCGAGGGCAAGTTTTGTACCACCGAGGTCTGCAGCCAGTAATGCCATCTTGGAATTAAAAAATTTAGAATGATCGGTTCATAACAAATATATTACCATAAGAACCTAAATTCAGAAAAAGAATCATTGATGAAAGAACGCGCGATCGGGACCCTGTTATTTCTTGTCATTTGTCTTCAGCTTTCTGCCCAGGATGGATCAGCATTTCTCCGGGTGAACATGATCGGATATACCAACGCGGCGCCGAAAAAAGCACTGGTGATCGCCCACGCAAAACTGAAAGACAAATTCATTCTGGTATCGGTAAAAGATTCTTCTTCCAAACCAATCAACGCCATCTTATCTAAAAGAACGGCCTGGGACCCTTTCCCTTTCAACTATCAACTTGATTTTTCAAACACCACTGAAGCAGGAAAATACTATATCACCAATACCAAAAGAACATTACGCTCTACGGTATTCACGATAGGCGGTTACGAACCCATTTACGAAGATGTTGTTCATTTCATGCAAACGCAACGTTGCGGTTACAATCCTTATATAGACCAGGTTTGCCACGAACACGATGGGCGCTCTTATTACGGCAACCTTCCCGATGGAAGTTATGTAGATGCCCGCGGCGGCTGGCACGATGCGGGTGACCAACTGAAATACCTGATCACCGGAAGCAATGCCACGGCCCGTATGATGCAGGCTTATGAATGGGATAAACAAGCTTTCGCAGATGTCTACAATGCATGGGGGCAACCCGGAAAGAACGGCATTCCGGATATTTTGGACGAAGCCAAATGGGGCCTCGATTGGATACATCGTTTGCATCCAACACCGGACCAGTTGATTCACCAGATCGCAGACGACCGCGACCATCTCGGCTTTAAGATGCCGAATGAAGATCCCGCCAACTATGGGTTTGGACCCAATAAAGACCGGCCCGCATATTTCGCAAATGGCAAACCCCAGGGGCTGGGCAAATATAAAAGCGAAGCAACGGGCGTGTCCAACGTAGCTGGCCGATCAGCAGCTGCCATGGCGATCGGATATCGGATCTGGAAAAATGATTTGAAAGATGATCTGTTTGCGGCCCAGTGCCTGAAAGATGCCGTTGAACTGTATAAGATGGGCAAGGAAAAAGAAGGCTTTCAGCAAGGCAACAGTTTCGGCGCGCCCTATCGTTATAACGAACGCACATGGGCCGATGATATGGAATGGGGAGCAGCAGAATTATACAAAGCAACCCGTGATGAGCAATACCTGAAAGACGCCATTCATTACGCAGACATCATCGGCAATTATTCGTGGATGGAACGCGACAGCACCTCTCATTACGAGATGTATCCTTACGTCAATATGGGCCATTATGCACTCTGGGAAATCGGTGACCAGTCGGTGAAAAATAAGATGATCGAATATTACGATCATAACTTAACCAGGATCCTGAACAAGGCCATGCAGAATGATTATGGGGTAGGACATTTATTTGTCTGGTGCTCAAATAATTTTGCAGCCGCCGTAGCTACCCAGGCCATTTTATACGAAAGAATGACGGGTGACAAAAAATACAATGCCCTGATGCAGGATCATATCAACTGGTTACTGGGCTTGAATCCATGGGGCACCAGCATGATCACGGGAATTCCCGTTGACGGTGATTATCCCCTCGATGTACATATGCCTTTCTGGCGACTGAAAAAAGAAGTGATCAAGGGCAGTTTAGTCGATGGCCCACTCTGGTCAAGCATTCATGAAGGCATGCTCCAGATCAGGCTCAGTGAGCCCGATGAATACAAGCAGTTTCAACCAAAGCATGTCACCTATTGGGACGATTGGGAAGACTATTCCACCAATGAACCTACGATGGACGGATCTGCCGATTTGTTTCTGCTCTTAATCTGGCTGCATGGCAAGAAATAAGATCTTGTTGCTGATGCTGATATGCGCGCTGAAGATCCAGGCCCAGCCGACGGTTAACATGCAAGCCGCACCCGGTCCGAACATGCAGTCCCAACCCTATCCACGCGAACGCGCATTGAGGGAAGATGCAGGCGCTTTTTATCGCGCTGATACAACCAGGAAAATCATCTACCTGAATTTTACAGCACACGAACTTTATGAAGGACTTCCATATGTCAAATATGTATTAGACAGCTTCTCCATCAAAGCCTCTTTTTTTCTGACTGGCGATTTTGTTCGCAAAGACCCGCAATGGGTTAAGCAATTGTATAAAGACGGACATTATGTAGGCCCCCACTCCAACAAGCATTTGCTGTACTGCGACTGGAACAAACGGGATAGTTTATTGGAAACGATTCCTGTGATTAGAAAAGATATCAAGGATAATCTGAAGGAATTAAAAAAGCTGAAGATCCCTTTGGCGAAGATGAAATACTTCATGCCGCCCTATGAATGGTATAATAAAGAGGTCTATGAATTGGTGCAAGGGATGGGGTTGACGATGGTCAATTTTTCGCCGGGCACATCTTCCAATGCAGATTACACCACGCCGGATATGAAAAACTACATCAGTAGCGATACCATCTTGCAACGGATCAAAAGATATGAAACAACTAATACCGCCGGATTAAATGGTTTCCATTTACTGATCCATGTAGGGACAGAGGCATCAAGAACTGACAAACTCTATTTGAGACTTCCCGAATTACTGTCTTACCTGATTGCGAAAGGCTACCAGTTCCGGAGGTTCGAGTGAATAGTTTTCCCGCTCACTCCCAACCCTAACATCCTCTAACCCCAAAACGAGCTTATTCGGTAACTCCAAAACTCAATGTTCCACCATTGATATCAAACCTAAGCCTCCTTCAATCGATTTCTTTAGATGGCGATCAGGGAATGTGTAGCTTGGTGATATAACTCCAACTTATGACCAGGCTTTCCATTTTTCTGTCGGTTCTACTCGTAAGCATCACTGCCACGGCCCAGACCCAACAACCCAAACTGGGTTATCGCTCCGCTAAACTCTTAACCGTTGACGGGCTACAGTTCAAGGACCTGAACAAGAATGATAAGCTTGATCCTTATGAAGACTGGCGACTTCCGCACGATGCAAGGGCAAAAGACCTGGTTTCGAAGATGACGCTTGAGCAGAAAGCAGGTTTCATGCTGATCAGCACCACCCGGATGAAGAACGATGGCGCAACTGACGGCAACAGAAGCCGGGAGCCGATCACCAGTGACTTTAATGAAGACGACCAGGTAAGCACTACGAATATGTTCACGAGACAGCCGCTTCCGGTCACTATGATGATGGCCGCCGGAACTACCAAAGCGGTCACACAGTTCCAATTAAGGCATTTCATTCTGCGGGCCAATACTTCGCCCCGTAACATCGCGGAATGGTCGAACAAATTACAGGCCCTCTGCGAAAGCAATGGGCTGGGCATCCCCGGCATTGTCGCCTCCAACCCGCGAAACCATATCACCAAAGATGCTTCCATTGGACTGAGTGTTGGTGTTACGCCGTTCTCTACCTGGCCCGGTGAACTGGGCCTATCGGCGATGAACGATCTTTCCCTGGTCAGGGAATTTGCCGATATCGCACGGCAGGAATGGACAGCAGTGGGTTTGAGAAAAGGTTATATGTACATGGCCGATCTGGCCACTGAGCCACGCTGGCAGCGGATTGAAGGCACTTTTGGAGAAAATGCAGAATGGGTTGGGAAGATGATGAACGAGATCGTGCTGGGCTTCCAGGGGCCTAAACTTTCTTCCCGTTCGGTTGCGCTTACTACAAAGCATTTCCCAGGCGGTGGGGCCGGTGTTGGCGGTCAGGACCCGCATTTCCCATGGGGTAAATACGAACATTTCCCCGGTAAGATGTTCCAGAATAACCTGATCCCATTCAAAGCAGCGATCAAGGCTGGAACCTCGGCAATCATGCCTTATTACTCCATCCCCAAAGGTACCAAATATGATACCATTGCATACGCTTACAATAAAGGGGTGATCCAACACCTGCTTCGGGATAGTCTTGATTTCAAAGGCATCATCAATTCAGATACCGGACCCATTGAAATGATGCCCTGGGGTGCAGAAAATCTAACCATCTTAGAACGTTATCAGAAAGCGTTGGAAGCAGGAGTCAATCTTTTCTCCGGCAGCTCCGACCCTGCAAAGCTTCTGGAAACCCTGAACACAGGGAAAGTTGATCTTA
>JANMHK010000380.1:0-3510 GCA_031375135.1 Sphingobacteriales bacterium
TTTTCGGAAACTTTTTTTCATCACATTATCTTTATCGTTTCATCTAATTGCAGAGGCATTTTAGTTGTTTCGGTGTGTTTACTATCTGCTCTTCCAAAATTTCTTTTATCACTCACTAAATGATATGTTACACCTGCAATATGATGGAGCTTCCGGCAATAGCTATGAATTTTCTTCTTTTCACTATCTGCAAATTCTTCGCTGAACCTAAAGGTAAGTTTAATTGAATGGGGCAACTTTCATATTGTATGCGAAGACCTACTTTACTCAAACGTCTCCTACAATTGGAAGGATAAATGTTATTCGTTGCAGATGGGGATGGTTGGGTTGTTCGTTGGTAATTGCCGCTCCTTTGTATGGTTGGCCTATGTATGGTCGGTTTTGTGTGCCTTGCAAATGTGCTGCAATGTGCTGTCGCCAATTAGAGACTATGCATTGAATGTTCTCTCACTTGTAGGTTAACGGAATCGTCAAATAGGGTGACGTACAATATTGGTTTATATGTGTCTATTGCGTAGCCAAATGCTCTTTACCTGGTAGACGATTTACTTTGTTGCAGGTAAAAAGCAAAATAATCAGCAATACATGCCTGAGGGATATCCGATGCATTGCATGAGATGAAAATATTCGATGTGACCGGGGCAGTAGAAACCTCTCTGACATCAAAGCAATAATTCAGATGCCCGCCACGTGTAAAACTGCAAGGGAAACTGTGGGTAGTTTTCAATCTTAAGTTCTTACCAATCCCCCTCTCAGTCGTCCGATTTTTCGGACAACTCACTTCTTTCCTTTTGTAACTTTTTAGCAATGGCCCGACCTTCCAGCAGGAATTAGCCAATGAGTTAATTAGCTAATTAGCCAATGGACAGGGTGATTGTTGTCTTTGGCCCTCGGCCTTGGTTGGCATTGCTTCCTCCACCACATACCGTATCTTAATGAAAATTTATACATTTAAGGCAATGCTCACACTAAACCCCCGCCGTACCCGTACGGCTACAGCTTTAATCGCTTTGCTGGTAATAGCTTCGTGCAATAGCCGGACCGGTGAAGCGCCATTCCCGAAGAATGATAGCGTAAATCCACAACCGGTGGCCATACCGCTAAAATGGGGGCCGCCCAAAAAGCTGGATTGGGTAACGGTTCGGGCAGATGGTATTAAACCAGTCACTAAAAAACTGGACATCGAGACCTTGCCATACACAGAATACGACAGTACCGGATTTCATCCGATCCCTAATCCGCCAGAGATCAGAAAATTTGACATCAGCTCGTTTGGAGATACCACGCTCGACCTGGGGAAGGTCCCCGCCGTTCCCCTTAAATTTAAAACTTCCGTCCTTCGGCCGCCGGTATTGACAAAGGCAGCAATTCTAGCAAGAGATGCATCCTCCCCGATCGACATTTCAGAAATTGGACTGGCCCAGGGGCTTCCCGATAAAAAAGTGTTTTCCCTATTAAAGGATCGCGATGGTTTGATGTGGATTGGTACTGCACAAGGGCTTTACTGTTACGACGGTGAATACATGCGATCCTATGGTAACATCGCCCCTGATATAGCTGGATTATTGCAGGACAAACAAGGCCGAATTTGGTATGTATCGCCCACCGGAATTGGCGTGATCGATCTGGTAAAAGGGACAAAAAGCTTTTCTGACCAAGTAACTCTGTTTCGCAATAATGTTTATCGGATCATACAAGATAGCAAAGGACTCATCTGGGTTCCGATGGTAACAGGCGGTCCTCTTGCTGTTGTTGATCCGGGAGCAGAAACGGTAAAATTGCTGGATCAGAAAAACGGTCTTTCGGGCAGCAACATAAGTGGGAGCAGAAGGGGTGCCATCATTGAAGATCGAAACCATAATATCTGGATAGGTACCAATGGCGGCATTGATATTTATAATCCATCCCAAAACAAGCTTCAGCATTTAACCTTTGCTGTAAAACCATTAGCCGACACCGTTCAGGCCTTTACACTTGACAAAGAAGGGAAAATTTGGGCTTCTTTCAGGAACGGTGGCGTATATCACATCGATCTTGAGAAAAGCACAGCAAAAATATACGGTCCTAATCAGGGACTTGCCCATCCTAATACCTACAAACTCATCTATGACCGGAAGGACAGGATTTGGATGGCTACTAGTGAAGGTCTTTACATTTTGGATACCCGAACTGACCAGGTCAAGTATTGCGGCCCCGATGATGGTCTGCCGCTGGATTTTACCCTCGATTGTGTGGTTGATGCCCGGCAACGTGTTTGGGTGGCCACATTTGCAAACGGGCTAAGTGTAATAGATAACGATGCTGAAATAATCCATCCCCTGGGCGTCACTTCACTTTCCTGCTCACTTGAAGATTCTCGTAACCGTATATGGATAGGTTCCGGAGGTTCAAGGAAAGGTATTCAAATCCTTGACCTGGTAAGAAAAAGAATCCTACAACTAAACAAAACGAATGGAATGACAGACGATTTCATTCAGACTTTCCTGGAAGTTGACGGGAAAATATGGGTCGCCACAAATGGTGGATTTGAAATTATTGATCCCATCAGTAAAACTATTGAACATATTGGGCAGAAGGAAGGCCTGAGCAACGACCAGATTTATGGTTTACATAAAGATACCCGCGGCAATGTCTGGTTTGTTGGACCAACCTTAGGCATCGATTTGATGGACTCTGCAAGAAAAACAATCCGTCATGCTGGAGTAAAACAGGGATTGAGTGCTGAAGCTATCATAGACATTAGATCCGACCTTGAAGGGAATATCTGGTTGGCTACACAAAGCAAGGGCGTGGATGTGATTGATATCACCAGAGGTACCATTCAGAATCTCAGCCAGGGTCCTGGTCTGACAGACACGTGTAACCGAGTTCTAATGCCGGATAAACAGGGCCGGATGTGGGTTGGTACTGATAAGGGCGTATATATTATTGATAAAGCAAAAGGCACACTTCAGGTGGTTACCACTAATGAAGGCCTTTGTAATGATTATGTCACCTCACTATTACCTCATAAAGGCGTTGTGGTGGTGTCAACGAAAAATAAAGCAAGTATCATCACCCCCCCCGATGCTACAAATTCCACTGCAAATTGGAAGGTAACCGCGTTGGCGGGTAGTGAAGGGCTTACTAATATAGGACAAACCTGGGCGAGCAACCTTGTTACCAGGGGTGGAAAGTTCCTGTGGGTTGACCCCGGCGTTACATATATTAATGAGATCAAAGATGAAGCGCCCTCAAATGCTACCACTCACATCGTTGGGATTTCTGTGCTGAATGAACCGCAGTCCTTTACAAATAATTACAGGGTAAATGAAAACGATACCATTTGGACGGCAGACAGTTTTTATGTGAAGGGCCAGGATCCAATGGAATCAAGTCTTGCGCGAAGATTTGGTTTGCAATGGGACAGCGTATCAGGCCCCTACCGGTTACCTGTTAATCTTAAGCTGCCTTATGACCGGAATTTCCTCCAGTTCCGGTTTTCACAGGCGAATTTAGGGCGGAGTGAAT
>JANMHK010000476.1:0-2785 GCA_031375135.1 Sphingobacteriales bacterium
GTCGTAAATCTTTCCGGTCGGTTCAACATGGCATCAAAACTGATGGCGCCTTTTTTGTTGGAACTGATTTTGATCACCAGTGCCCGGTCGGGATTGCTCGCAAATATTTCCCTTTTGAAATCAACGCCATCCTGGGTGTAACTGATGGAGACAACACCACGTTGGATATCAAGTTCGCGGCGATAGTTGGAAAACTTGGACTGGCTTTGGGTTTGGAGCCAGAGGTCGCCCAGCGTCTGATAGGTGCCATAAGGAACATCAGCGCCGTTGCCCTGTCCTGATCCTGGCCCTTTGCAAACCTGGGTTTTCAGGGTCAGTTCAGTGGCTTCTTTAAACTTTCCGGCGAATAGCAGTTGACGAATCTCGGCGAGTGCCCCGAAGGCTTCGGGATTATTCTCATCACTCGGACTGCCCGACCAAAGTGTTTTTTCGTTGAGTTGAATTCGTTCCCGGTTGACATCTCCAAAAACCATCGCGCCCATAAATCCGTTTCCAACGGGTAATGCTTTTAGCCATTCGGGATTGTTTTCCCAGCCCTTGGTTTTGTCTTGCACCGTAGCATCAGCAGGCCGATCGTACCATATTTTGAGTGGAACTGATGGTTGCGCTAGAACGGATAGCACCGGAGACAGCATCAGAATGATCAACAGGAACTTTTTCATGGCCTCAAATTATGTGAAATTTTACAGATGTTGAGTGCTGCGGAAGTAAGTGATTTCGCTGAGGGTCTGGCGATGCCCGGCATTTTTTAATTATATTGGAAAGATGAAACAACTGATACTTTCTGTCGTCTTCTTGCTCCTGAGTATAGTAAATGCGGCCGTTGCGCAAAAGAAAGTTGTATGTGTCATTAAAACGGAACTCGGGGATATCAGGGTGGAACTCTATCCTAAGAAAGCCCCGGTCACGGTTGCTAATTTTCTCAGGTATGTTGACGCTAAATTGTACGATGGAAGTAGTTTCTTCAGGTCTGTTACCATGAATAATCAGCCTAAGGATTCCATCAAAATAGAAGTGATCCAGGGCGGTGAAGTGGATTCACTGAAGCAGTTTGAACCTATTGCTATGGAAACTACTTTGCGAACGGGCATTAAGCATAAAGACGGTGTGATATCCATGGCCAGATCCGCGCCGAATAGCGCTACCTGCAGTTTCTTCATCTGTATCAACGATCAGCCGGAACTTGATTTCGGGGGCCGAAGGAATAAAGACGGTCAGGGGTTTGCTGCATTTGGCAAACTCACAAAGGGAATGGATGTGGTCAGAAAGATCCAGCATCTTTACCCCGATCAGGGTCAGTATTTTAAACCGCCGGTCCCAATCATTTCTGTTAGCAGGGAGCGATAGCACCGAATTAATTCACGGTGATCGTTGCGTGCATGCTTAGTTTTTGATCCTTTTGGGAAAACTGTTTTCTTAGTTCATGGAGTTCCGCCTGCAGGGTTCTGATCTTTGACTCCCGGTAGGAGATATCTTCTTCACTACTGTTCCTGGCAATAGCGTTCTCGTGAAACTTGATTTTCACTTCGATCATTTGCGTTACAATGCTTAATGAATCTGATGTGGTGAATTCGCCTTGTATGAGTTGTATATCCATAATTAATTATTGTCCTTGGCCTAGTGAAAATCCGGCTACTCCATTAAAGGTGTAGAGGTTTTCGGTTTTAATGGTATCAATATGGTGATGATCTGCTTGCTGAAGAAGCTGAATGATGGTTTCCTTTTGAATATTTTTTCCTTCTTTATCTTTGAAACGACATCTCCAATGGTCAGTGCAGAAGGTCTCGCTAAAGCCATCCGGCCAAACTTTAATACCTCTGTTAGTGATCATCGTCAATTGCACGCCATTTGTCTCTAGGTTCTTAACAAGATCGGCAAGTGAGTTGGGATCGCTGCCGGGCCAGTGTACGAATATGTCAACTCCCATGAGTTCTTTTTTCGAGGCTTGTCTTCTTTTGTATTTAGGCAGCTCCATTCTCGTGCTTTCTGCAAAGGAAACAGGCTTCAGGATCGAAGGCTTCTGACCCAGATTTTGGATCACTGCCTTTGCAAAATCTTTTGTGCTCACTTTTAGCTTGCTTGAACCTTCTTTGAAGATATCATAGGTGTGAATGCCGTCTTCCAGGGTTTTAAGCCAGGCATTCTGAACTTTCTCGGCAATATCCGTCTGGCCAATATGGTTCAGCATCTGGACCGCACCCTGCAGTAGCCCAGAAGGGTTTGCAATATTTTGTCCTGCTCTTCTGGGCGCGGAACCATGAATAGCTTCAAACATGGCGCACTCTTCACCGATATTGGCCGAACCTGCTAGTCCGACTGATCCCGTGATCTGAGCCGCTACATCGCTCAGTACATCACCATAGAGGTTAGGCATTACGATCACGTCAAAAGCTTCCGGCGTATCTGCCATCTTTGCTGCGCCGATATCAATGATCCAGTGTTCATTTTCAATGTCAGGATACTCTTTGGCGATCTCATCAAAAACCTGATGAAAAAGACCATCTGTCTGCTTCATGATATTGTCCTTTGTAAAGCAAGTGACCTTTTTGCGCTTTTGCTGTTTTGCATATTCAAATGCATAACGTACTATTTTTTCACAGCCGGGCCTGCTGATCAGCTTCAGGCATTGAACCAATCAATTCTTCTGTGCTGATATAGCCAATTTTGCCCTGTGCAGTGGTTGTGTTTAATAAACCTAATAAAGAAAAGATCATTACTGCGGTTACTGTAAGTAAATGTTTCATCGCTGTTCGTATTGTTTGTTTTTAAAGATGAATTGTACAAC
>JANMHK010000393.1:0-17062 GCA_031375135.1 Sphingobacteriales bacterium
CCAAAGCCTTGATGAGCGAAAAGGAAAAATCAGGGAAATGGCCGCGGATTCCATGGGTGGTCAAATGTTGATCGGCATGGCGGAGGAGAAACTGTTGCCGCCCGAATTGACTAAATATACAGGCGAGCGTATTTTTAATAATCCTGATCCTGTGGTGCGGGTTCAAGCCGGCAAATATTTCAGAAAGCCCGGGAACGAGGTGCATTACTCCATTGAAAAAATTGCAGCATTAAAAGCCGATATCAATAAGGGTAAACTGGTGTTCAATACCTATTGCGCTACTTGTCATAAAGTAGGCAATGCCGGCAACACGATCGGGCCTGAATTAACGGGCATCAAAAGCAAGTTCGATAAACCTTCTTTACTGGATGCTATTGTCAATCCCTCCGCTGCCATTGTATTTGGCTATGAACCCTGGCTCATCAATATGAAAGGTGGGGAGTCCTTGTATGGATTCATCCTGTCTGAGAATGCCAATGTGGTGGTATTGAAAGATGTAGCTGGAGTGAAGCACAATGTGGCCGTCAATACCGTGATTAAAAAAGAGAAACAACAGGGTAGTCTGATGCCTGATCCGGCAACTAACAAGATCACGGATCAACAACTGGCAGACGTAACCGCCTGGTTATTGAAATAGCAAAAGATGCAGCAAATCAAGCTTGACTCCTGGGAAACCGTGATGGTCGCCATACTGGTTCTTTTTCTTGGTAGGGAGTTGAACAGGAAATTTACTTTTCTAAATCGTTATAATATTCCGGAACCGGTTTCAAGTGGTGTGATCGTATCCGTGTTGGTGACGTTTTTTTTTCTACTGACGGGAACCACCATCAGTTTTGACCTTTTCTTCCGCGACGTATTATTGATCGTTTTTTTTACCAGCGTTGGCTTGTCGTCCAGCCTGACGGAGTTGTTCAGAGGGGGTTGGTCAATGATCATCTTGTTAATCCTGTCCACCCTGCTCATAATTATTCAGAATGGCGTGGGGATGTCGCTGGCGAACCTGCTGGGCATCGATACGAATATTGGATTGCTGGGCGGTTCCATTTCCCTGGTAGGCGGACTTGGAACATCCATTGCGTGGGGAAAAACCATCGGTACCGATTATGGTACCATCAATGCAGTGGAGATCGGCGTAGCCTGCGCCACGATCGGTTTGGTCACCGGAGGATTTATTGGCGGACCAGTTTCAGCTTACCTGATTAAAAAGAATAAGCTTCAACCGGAAGGAGACGAGGCGGTTCATGTGGAAGTATCACATGGAACTGAGAAGCCCATTTCTGAAGACTCATTCTTGTATACTGTTTTGATTTTGGGCATCGCAGTCGCCATGGGATCGTTTCTGAATCATTTACTAAAATCTACAAGCTTTCGTTTACCCCCTTACGTTACCTGTATGTTCTCAGCGATCCTGTTGAATAATACGATTCCCTTATTCTGGAAATCACTGGACTGGCCAACAAGGCATGCCAGTTTGGGATTTATTGAAGAATTGAGTTTGGGACTTTTCCTGGCGATGTCATTAATGAGTTTGCAGTTATGGAATTTAGTGTCGATGGCCGCACCGATCATGCTGATCATGGCAGTGCAGGTAGTGGTGATCGTGTTGTTTACCATTTTCGTTGTATTTAAGTCGTTAAAAAGCACCTACAATGCAGGTGTCATATCAGCGGGGTTTATCGGATTTACGCTTGGGGCTACGCCAACTGCGATGGCCAATATGAGCGCAGTCACCAGCAAGTTCGGACCTTCTCCTTATGCCTTCGTGATTGTGCCCCTGGTGGGCGGATTCCTGATCGATTTGATCAATGCGGTGATGATCGAATTGTTTTTGGTATGGGGAAGATAGGCCTGAAACTAATTGAGTTTTCCTTTGATCTCGTTAAGTTTCATCATGGCCTCAATGGGCGTGAGGCGATTGATGTCGAGGTCTTCCAGGAGTTTCCTGATGGCCGAAAAAGTATCGCTATGTGCATCAAAAATCGAGAGCTGCATTTTTGGGGCCGATAATTGTTGAACCGATTGAGTCAAGTCTTCACTACTCCTGTTTTCTTCCAGGGTCTTTAATACTTCGTTTGCCCTGTTAATGAGCGAAGTTGGCATTCCGGCCATTCTGGCCACATGTATGCCAAAGCTGTGTGTACTTCCACCCGGAGCCAGTTTGCGGAGGAAGATGATCTTGTTACCCGATTCTTTATTCGTGATGTGAAAATTCTTTACCCCCGGCAATTGATTTTCGAGTTCATTCAGTTCGTGGTAATGCGTAGCAAATAGTGTCAGCGGTTTTGATGGTGAACCCTGAAGGAATTCCACAATGCTCCAGGCAATGGAAATGCCGTCGTAAGTTGATGTGCCCCGTCCGATCTCGTCCAGTAGGATCAAGCTCCGTGGCGATATATTGTTGATGATACTGGCCGTTTCATTCATCTCCACCATAAAAGTTGATTCACCACCGCTCAGGTTATCGCTTGCGCCTACCCGCGTAAAGATCTTGTCTGTAATGGGAATTTTGGCGAGTTGGGCGGGCACAAAACATCCCATATGGGCCATGAGTGTAATGAGTGCTGTTTGTCGGAGTAAGGCACTCTTACCACTCATATTCGGTCCGGTCAGAATAATGATCTGTTGGTTTTTCTTATCCAGTAGGATATCGTTGGAAATATAAGCTTGATCGGAGGCAAGGTTTCTTTCGATGACGGGGTGTCTTGATTCTCTGAGTTCAAGTGCATCTCCATCGTGCAATTCCGGGCGGCGATAGTTGTATTGCACGGCATCATAGGCGAAGCAACTGAGGCAATCGATGATGGCCAGCGTATGCCCGTTGGTTTGCATGGGGAGAATGTATTCATGCAGATCCCTGATCAGCTCTTCGAATATTCTTGCTTCTATGCGCATGATCTTCTCTTCAGCGCCCGTGATCTTTTCTTCGTATTCTTTCAGCTCCGGTGTGATATATCTTTCTGCGTTGGTCAGGGTTTGTTTCCTGATCCAGTCGGCCGGAACTTTATGTTTATGGGAATGGGTCACTTCCAGGAAATATCCGAAGACATTGTTGTATCCGATTTTCAGGGAACTGATGCCCGTGCGTTCAATTTCTTTTTGTTGGAGTAAAAGCAGGTATTCTTTGCCAGTGGTAGAGATCTTTCTGAGATCGTCCAATTCAGGATCGATCCCATCTGCGATCAGCCCACCTTTGCTCGCAAGTACAGGGGGATTTTCAACAATGTACTGGCTGATTTTTTCCCGGATGGCAGGGCAGGGGTCAAGCCCTAATGAAAGCGCTGTGAGGTACGAATCTGTTGAGGCGCCACCCATATTTTTTATCGCTTCAACATGATGTAGTCCGCGAGCGAGTTGTTTGATTTCCCTTGGGTTGATCTTCCCGGGCGGTATTTTGCTGACGAGTCTTTCGATGTCGCCGCAATGTTTAATATGCTGCCAGATCGATTCCTTTTCTTCTGTATTCTTGATCAGATATTCAACCAGCGTGAGCCGTTCATTGATCTTCGCCATATCGATGATGGGCATCAGGATCCATCTCTTTAGCAGCCGACCGCCCATAGGCGAAACCGTATTGTCGAGTGTTTTTAGAAGCGATGTGCCTTCACGGGTGCCGGATCCAAGCAATTCAAGATTGCGAATGGTGAATTGATCCATCCATAGATAGTCTTCCCGGCTGAGTCGGTGAACGGCAGTAATGTGCTTGAGATTGGGATGTTCAGTGTCTTTCAGGTAATGGAGAACTGCACCGGCAGCAGTAATGGCCGAATGCAGGTCTTCCACACCATATCCTTTGAGGGAGTGGGTGTTGAATTGTTTCAAAAGCTGCTCTTCGCCATATGCTTCGTCAAAAATCCAGCTTTCAAGAGGGTATGTATAAAAACGGGCGCCGAATGTTTCCTTGAAAAATTTCTGTTGGTTTTTTTGGTAGATGACTTCTGCAGGCTTTAAGGTCTGCAGTAGTTTATCTATATATTCCGTGTTGCCTTCGGCAACAAAAAATTCACCGGTCGAAATATCAAGGAATGCTATGCCATGACTGTCATTAGAAAAATGTATGCCACAAAGGAAATTGTTGGAATTATGTTCCAATAACTTGTCGTTTGTTGCCACACCCGGTGTGACCATTTCGGTTACCCCACGCTTTACAATTCCTTTAGCGAGCTTGGGGTCTTCCAACTGATCGCAGATAGCCACCCGGTAACCGGCTTTGACGAGTTTGTGCAGGTAGGTATCCAGAGAATGGTGGGGGAAGCCCGCCAGTTCTGACGAGGAGGCCGATCCATTGTTTCTTTTAGTGAGGGTGATCCCCAATACTCCTGAGGCGATTACGGCATCTTCACCAAAGGTTTCATAGAAATCACCCACGCGAAAAAGCAGGATGGCATCAGGGTATCTTTGTTTGATCGCCCTGTGCTGCTGCATAAGTGGAGTATCGGCCGTTTTTGACATGGTTTAACGCGGGCAAAAATAGCGATAGGCTGCTTGGCAATACCGGTGTTATCCTCATTGTGGAAAAGAAAATAGCAGCTTTCCGCCGTTGACCCTGCTTATCTTTGCGTATGCGTAAACTCTCGATGGAGGAGCTTGGAAGAAAATCGGTTGATGAATTTCAGGCTGCTGATAAAGCGCCAGTGGCGGTGATCCTGGACAATGTGAGAAGCATGCATAATGTGGGTTCAGTTTTCAGGTCAGCCGACGCTTTTTTGGTGAGCGATATTTTTCTATGCGGTTATACGCCTCGCCCGCCGCACAGGGATATCCATAAGACGGCATTAGGTGCTACTGAAACGGTCAGGTGGCATTATGAACCCGATATCCTGGCGTTGCTGGAAAGGCTCAGGGCTGAAGGCTATAAGCTCTGTGCAGTGGAGCAGGCGGAGGGAAGCCTCGCATTGCAGGATCTCCCTGTTGAAAAAGGCCGGAAGACTGCGCTGATCTTTGGCAATGAAGTAGAAGGCGTGCAGGACAAGGTGATTGGAATGTGCGACACTTGTGTCGAGATCCCGCAATCGGGTATGAAACATTCCCTGAATATTTCGGTTGCTGCCGGCATCGTGTTGTGGGAAATGCACAAAAAACTGCTGCTGGAATCGGTTCCCGAAAAGGGATAGTTCCCTAATTCGTACATTTGCTGCCGAATGTCTACTGTCAAAAACTACCTGTCCCTTATAAAATTCTCGCATACGATCTTTGCACTGCCATTTGCTTTGATTGGATTTTTCCTTGGCCTGTTCCACAATCAGTTTGGCTCGGTTCCTTTTCGTGGAAGTCCTGCTGCCATGATGGAAGAAGGCGGAATGCTGGAGATTTTCTCAGATCATCATCTTACCCTTTTTCTGTTGGTACTGGGCTGTATGGTAACGGCCAGAACTGCGGCCATGGCCTTCAACCGTTATCTTGACCGCTGGTACGATGCCCGGAATCCACGCACTGCCATCAGGGAAATTCCCAAGGGTATTATTAAACCGCAGAATGCATTGCTGTTTACCATCTTCAACAGCTTCCTTTTTATTGCATTTGCCTGGTTTATCAACCCGCTTTGTTTTTTTCTTTCGCCGGTCGCCCTCCTGGTGATCCTGGGATATAGCTATACAAAACGGTTCACCCCTTTTTGCCACCTGGTATTGGGAACAGGGCTATCCCTGGCGCCGATTGGAGCCTATTTAGCGGTGACTGCACAGTTCTCCCTGCTGCCCATATTCTTTTCATTCGCGGTAGTTTTCTGGGTGAGTGGATTCGATATTATTTATGCTTTGCAGGACGAGGAGTTTGACAAGTCGCAAGAACTTTATTCGATACCCGCATCACTCGGTAAGAAAAATGCACTCCACATTTCTGAGGCATTGCACGTTCTTTCTGCTGTTTTTGTGATTTTGGCTGGCTGGTACGGTGGTTTTGGCTTTTGGTACTGGGCCGGCTCAGTCGTGTTTTGTGGCATGCTGGTCTACCAGCACAGTATTGTTAAGGCCGATGACCTTCGACGGGTCAATCTTGCTTTCATGACAGCAAATGGTATAGCCAGTATTGTATTTGCAATATTTGTGATCACCGATATTTTTATTTGATATGCGCATCCTGGCAATTGATTATGGGCGTAAAAGAACAGGCATGGCCGTGACAGATCCGCTACAGATCATTGCGCAGGGTCTCACCACGGTGCAAACGCATATGGCATTGGTTTTCCTGAAGGACTATCTTTCCATAGAAGAAGTAGAGACCATCATTGTGGGAGACCCTCGAAACATGGACGATTCAGAAACGGACATCACTGCTGCGGCTGCTGAATTTGTCAAGAAGCTCAAACGGCATTTCCCCCAAGTAAAGATCGTTACAGTCGATGAACGCTACAGTTCCAAAATGGCCAAGCGTGCCATGATCGATATGGGCATGAAGAAAAAAGACCGTCGTAATAAGGCAACCGTAGATGAAATTGCGGCTACATTATTGTTGCAGGAGTATTTGGAAGAAAGGGATCAGTGACTCCTTCAACCAGGGCGGGTCTGACTTCAAATTATGCCGTCTATTCATTAATTTTGCGCCATGATACTTCCAATTGTTGCATATGGCCACCCGGTACTTCGCGAAGTGGCAAAGCCCATCACCCCTGAATATCCTCAGTTGGATAAACTGATCGAGGACATGTGGGAAACCATGTATGCTTCAAATGGCGTTGGTTTGGCAGCCCCCCAGATCAACCGTTCCATCCGGCTCTTTGTGATCGATTCCACCCAGATCTTTGACAATATGGATGATGATGAAAAAGACGATTACCCCGATGGTCCCGGTGTGAAACAGGTTTTCATCAATGCGCGTATTGTTAGTCTCAATGGGGAAGAATGGAGTTACAACGAAGGCTGCCTCAGCATACCGAAGATCCGGGAAGATATTTACCGGAATGAACAAGTGGTACTGGAGTTCCAGGATGAGGAGTTCAATGTTTTTACCCAAACCTATAATGGCATCACAGCCAGGGTGATCCTGCACGAGTATGATCACATAGATGGCAAACTCTTTATAGACCGGATCTCCCTTCTTAAAAGAAAACTGATCAAAGGCAAGCTTGACGATATTTCCAGGGGTAAGGTCAGGGTCGATTACAGGATGATGTTTCAAAAATAGGAATGACCCTAAAACCCCAACTCATATGGTTTGCTGTGTTTTTTCTGCTCTTGTCTGATCAGGGCTTGGCCCAACAAAAAGATACGATTGAAGGCAGGGTGATCACCATGTCTGAAGTGATCGTACGAAGCAAAACCGATGTAAAAGGATTCGTGAATAAAGTGAAACTGGATACCAGTTTTTATAAAGCCTTCAAAAATCTTCGAATCCTGAATTTCACGGCCCTGAACGATATCAGGATGATGGATAAAAAAGGTCGCAGCCTGGCTACGCTTAACAGCAGGACCAGCCAGCACGTGGCTAACGGCTGCCGATACACGAAGAAGGAGCAGGAGGAGGTGACGGGCGATTTTTACGACAAACAAGGTCATTTCAATTATTATACGGCAGAGCTTTACGCTTCACTTTTTTTTGCCTACGATACCATCTGCGGGGAAACCAATATTGTTAAGGGGACCGACCGAAATCTGAAAAACAAAACGGGTATTGAAAAACACAAGGAGCAGCTGAAGATGTTGTTCTTCAATCCAGGCATGAAGATCCCGGGCATACCGTTGATGGGCGATAAGGCTGCGATGTTTGATGATGATATGTCAAGATGGTACAATTTTGACATTGACATCCAGGAAAAAAACGGCAAGCCCTATTATGTATTCAATGTGACCGGAAAAACGGAAGCCGAAGGTGGAGATCCGGACAAGCTGGTGATCGACAAGATGAGCACCTGGTTTGACTACACCAATTTCGACGTTATTTCCAGGAACTATTCGTTAAGCTACAGTGCAGGGGTATATTCCTTTCATGTGGATATGGAAGTTCAAATGGGTCGGTTCCAGGATTTGCTAGTCCCTTCCGTAATTCGTTATGATGGCCAATGGAGCGTGATTCTGAAGAAAAAGGAGCGGGGAATATTTACCGCCACCCTGTTCGATTTTTCCCGCTAGTGATACTTGGCCGCCGTTCAAAGTCATCGTTCGTTTCGCAGCGGCGCAGATTTTATCCCTGATTCACTTTGGTGCTTAATTTAATCTTCCATATGGTTTTTCGCGGTGGTGTATCGTTTCCATTTTTCGAGGATAGCTTGCATGTCTGGCGGGATCTCACTGTTGAACACCATTCGTTCACGAGTCCGCGGATGTGTAAAGCCCAGGGTCTGTGCATGCAGAGCATGCCGGGGGCAGATCTTAAAACAGTTATCTACAAACTGTTTGTACTTGGTAAAAATGGTTCCTTTAACCACCCTGTCGCCGCCATAAGTATCGTCGTTAAACAAGGGATGACCAACATGCTGCATATGAACCCGGATCTGGTGTGTTCTTCCTGTTTCCAGCCGGCATTCTATCAGCGTCACATAATTGAATCTTTCGATCACCTTATAATGGGTAGTGGCCTCTTTACCGTGTTCGCCATCGGGAAACACATCCATGATCTTCCGTAGTTTCACGTGCCTGCCAACGTGACCCGTAATGGTTCCCTGGTCTTCCTCAAAATTGCCCCAGGCCAGGGCGACGTATTTTCGTTCAACGGTATGATCAAAGAATTGGTTAGCCAGGTCTACCGCGGCTTTGTCTGATTTTGCCAATAGAAGAAGTCCGCTGGTATTTTTATCAATCCGATGGACCATCCCGAATCTTGGAAGGGTATTTTCATCAAGTTCGGGTTGTTGCTGTTTCAGATAAAAGGCAATACCGTTCAGCAGCGTGCCGCTGTAATTGCCGCTGCCCGGGTGTACCACCAGGCCTGCAGGTTTATTGATCACCATCACATCATCGTCTTCAAAAACAATATCCAGCTCCATTTTTTCAGGAAGAACTTCAAAGGATTCGGGGACGGTTTCTGAATAGGTGATGATGGCATCGCCCGGGCGAATCTTATAATTGGCCTTTACGGGATGATCATTGACCAGTACATGTCCCTGTTCTATCGCTTTCTGAATCTTATTCCGGGTAGCTTTTACGATGCGTTGCTGAAGGAATTTATCTATTCTAAGTGGTTCCTGGCCCTTGTCTACCACCAGGGAAAGCCGTTCATATAACTCATCAGTTTCTTCTGCGCCGCCCTGTTCAATATCTGGTTCTTCCTGAATATGCATCTGCGAAATTACTAAATAGGGGTAATTTTGCAGAAATGGATATACAGTACCGGGATTTGGGGCATATTGGGTATCAGGAGGCATGGGATCTTCAGGAACAACTGTTGAGGGAAAATGTAGACATAAAGATTGCGGCGAGGTCAAATGGGCTTGTTGAACCAACAGCCCTTCCTACCGTAAACCACTTGCTTTTTTGTGAGCATGAGCATGTTTATACACTGGGGAAGAGCGGCGATATGGCGAATGTGCTGATCAGTGAAGATGACCGTATTACCAAAGGCATCTCTTTTTTTCATACCAACCGGGGTGGCGATATCACCTACCATGGGCCTGGCCAGATTGTGGGGTATCCCATTTTGGATCTGGAAAAATGGCATACCGATATCGGAATGTACCTGAGGAGCCTGGAGGAAGTGATCATCAAAACATTGTTAGTCTATGGTATTCGGGGTGAACGGAGTAAAGGAGAAACAGGTGTTTGGATAGACGCGGATATTCCCGGGATGGAGCGTAAGATATGTGCGATGGGGGTAAGGTGCAGCAGATGGGTGACCATGCATGGATTTGCTTTCAATATCAATACAGATCTCAGTTATTTCGACCATATCATTCCTTGTGGCATCGTCAATAAAAAAGTCACTTCACTGGAAAAAGAATTAGGTTATGCTTTACCGTTAGCAGAGGTCAAGGAGCAGGTAAAGACGTGCTTTTGTGAAGTATTCGGCGATGAAGCTTAGAAATTTTCCTTTGGAATGAAAAACTTGTTTTTCTCTTTTAGCAGGTTATTCTCATAGAGTTCAAATTTGAACCAGCCGGCTTTGACGAAGTTGGTTTTATCGATGGTGAGTTGACTTTCCCTGATCTTGTTCATGGTAAATAAAGGGGTACCGTCTTCCTTGTAAAACTTGAGGGTGTACTGGCTTGTTTTTTCGGGTGGCAGGGCAACCACAACCTGGCCTTGTGCGTTCGTGTGTACAAAAACCGAAGGCACAATGATCTCCTGTATCTCTGGCACATCTGCTTTTGCGCTATCAAGACCCACCTGCTTCGTATTAGAGAGTTTTTTGCGGCCGGAGGAGTTTTTTTCTATTTTCTTTGGACCCGTGGTTTCTCCAGCAATTTCTTCTTCAAGGGCAGTGGCGGGGATTACTTCAGACTGAACAGGAGGCGTGAGTTTCGTTGATACCGGTTTTTTGGGTGGGATTTGCTTCGCTACTGCCTTGGCCGTATCAGGTACTGGCCTATAGCCATTGGTAAAAAAGTACATACCACCATTACGCTGAACATAAAGTCTGTAGAATTGACGAAGATCCGGGGGTTTGCTATCCAGGTATCCGTTTGTCACTGCTGCAGGATCCGCGACGGTTAGGATCGTTTTGAAGTTTTTCAGGGAATCATAGGAACGTTGGATATTGATCTGGACAACATCGGGGTAGGGGTTCTGCCATCCAAGGATTACTTTCCCCGACTTGCTCTTCACGGTAAGTTTTGGCAGGCTATCCTGTGCGGCCACGGGATAGCAGATCAAGGTAATGAATACGAGGAGCACAAAACTTTTTGCCATGATATTGGGTAACGTATCCTGAGTTCAGTTATTACGGCTGATGCAAATATAACTGAGATGATTCTTAAAATACCAGCTCTCCGTTTTTTAGGGATTTATTACCCTGAAGGCCTCCACTGTGGATCGCAAGGATCCTGCTGCCCGATGGAAAATACTGGTTTTGAATGAGTTGCCTGATGGCGTACATCAGCTTAGCCGTATAAACGAAATCGGTGGGGATCCCAGTGTTCAGGTAAAAGTCATTCATGAATGGGATCAAGTCCGGCGTTTTTTTGGCATAGCCGCCCATGTGAAAGTCATGGATAACATCCAGGTTTTCCCGGTCAATAAGTCGTGCAGTTTCCTGGCCGATGGTCGGGTGTTTCAAGACTGCAATGCCAATCACTTTTTTTGTAGGGGCGCCCAGCGTTAGTCCTGCCAGCATAGTGCCAGTACCGGTAGCGCAAAAGATATGGGTGTAGTTCCTTAGATCTACATAATCGAGCATGCCGGCGGCACCTTTTGCACCGAGCTCCCCGAAACCGCCAGCGGGGATCAGATATTCGCCTGGTCTTGTATCGTGCTGGCTGGTAAATTCAGTCCTCGACACGAACTCCAGCTTCATGCCCATCTTTTCCGCCAGCAGCAGGGTGTTGGACGGGTCTTTAGGTTTTTCCCCCCTGATGATCCCGATCGAATCCAGTCCCAGCGCCTGAGC
This sequence comes from Sphingobacteriales bacterium, assembly GCA_031375135.1. Classification (GTDB taxonomy): domain Bacteria; phylum Bacteroidota; class Bacteroidia; order Chitinophagales; family Chitinophagaceae; genus Pollutibacter. The sequence continues at coordinate 11,473 of JANMHK010000393.1, forward strand.
GGCAAATGCTGTAGCCACAATATGGTTAGACCAGGGGCCTCCTGAAGTTTTTATGGTGGTATGGTTTTTTTGAATGGCATCCTGCAGGTAATATTTGAGCTTGAAGAATTTATTTCCTGAACACACGGGGTGAATAAGGTCTGCCCGAAGAATGTCCCATATTATACTGTTGTTATCATAATACTTATCCATAACCGTTTGTACAATGATCTTTTCATTGGCCATGGCATGCAGCCATGTTTCCGGTTCAGGAGGTCGTTTTGAATGCATTGATATAATATGGTAGATTTGCCATCCAAAGTTGATAAATAAAATAATGAAACCAACCCTTTTAATACTCGCCGCGGGAATGGCCTCACGTTATGGTGGAATGAAACAGATCGAGGCTTTTGGCCCATCGGGTGAAACCATTATGGATTACTCGATCTATGATGCCATTCGGGCCGGCTTCGGCAAAGTGGTATTTATCATCAGGGAAGAATTTGCAGAGAATTTCAAGAATATTTTTGAGCCCAGGCTGAAGGGTAAGATAGAAACAGATTATGTGTACCAGGAATTGACTGCGTTTACTGCTGGGCGGGAGATACCAGCAGACCGAACCAAACCCTGGGGCACTGCCCATGCTGTGTTATGTGCGAGGGATCAGGTGAAGGAGCCATTTGCGGTGATCAATGCGGATGATTTCTATGGCAGGGATGCATTTGAACAAGCCTACCGCTTTTTAACTACGGATTGCGACAACAGTACCTGGGCTATTGTGGGCTATGAGCTGATGAAAACTTTATCCGAGCATGGAACGGTGAATAGAGGGGTTTGCCAGGTAGATGAAAAAGGGAATCTCTCTTCCATTGCAGAACGCCTTAACATTAGTGAAAAAGAAGCCCGGGTGATTTGTGACGACAACCAGGAGCCGCGTGAAATTGACCGTGATTCAAAAGTGTCCATGAATTTCTGGTGTTTCTCGCCTTTTGTTTTTTCATTTTCTGAGCGATTGTTCAGTGAGTTTCTGGATAACAATATGGATGTTCCAAAGTCTGAATTTTTTATCCCGATTGTGGCGGATGAGTTCATTCACCAGGGCAAAGGGGTGATCAGGGTTATTCCGACTAACTCATCATGGTTTGGCGTTACCTATAAACAGGACGCCCCTGCGGTAAAAAAAAGTATTGACGAGTTGGTTGATGGGGGCGAGTATCCCTCTGGCTTGTGGAAGTAAAAAAGCTAAAAAAGTTGCATAAAGAAATAGGCTGGATGATTATCCAGCCTATTTCTTTATATCGGGCAAAAAGACTTTGTTACTGTACTACTTTAACCATGTATACACAGTCCTCAATTTTCTTGACCTGCTGACTTCTATCCATTCCGCGGATGGTAGATGTTGTTGGCACTTTAATGTGAGCGGCAGTATCTGCATCTTTCAGTTCCTCAATCGTTTTGAGGATATGCTTTGATTTGATCGCGAAAACGACTCCTTCTGCTGTGGTTTGGCGGGCGTTCAGGATGCCGATCACTTCGCCATTTCTATTCAACACCGGGCCACCACTATTTCCCGGGTTAGCTGAGATGGTGATCTGGCTGGACATGGTATCGCCTTTCAGACCGGTCAGCGCACTCAGGTAGCCTTCCCCGTATACGATCTCGTCCTTAGGGAAACCGAGGGTAAATACCGGTTCAGACAGGTCGGTAGAGGCTTTCTTAAATCCGTAAGGTAAACTGCTGAGTGGGTGGAAATCAGCATCATCTATTTTCAAAATCGCCAGGTCCCTTTTCTTGTCGGTATATACAAGATTGGCCCGATAATCCTGACCCTTTGTGTTTTGGACAAATATTTGGGATGCGTTTGCGATAACGTGTGCCGAGGTGAGGAGGTATCCTTTTGTGTCTATGAGGAAGCTGGTACCACCAAATGTCACAGAAGCATTGGGATCGATTTTCTTTTTCACATCGTCCAGCTGGACGTCCTGACTATTTGTACGTACCTCTAGCTTATTCACCTTTCTCCTCAGTTCTTCTATATCCCTGATAGGGGCCTTGGGAGAGAAACTTAAGGCGAGGCCGCTGATGAGCAGGGCAGTGACACCGGCGATGGAGGCAGCTACGGCAATAGTCCGGCGATATTTTTCCCAGAATTGGATAATCCTACCCCTTTCGGTGGGCTTAATATCGCTGATGTCGCCAGTTTCCTTCATGGTATGGTGAACATCGTAAAGGTTGGCTTTGAAGCGTTTGACAGTAGCGTAACGGTTCAATTCCTCGATGAAAAAGTGGTGTTCCACCACAAATTGGTCAACTTCGGGATTGGTTTTACGTAAATCCTCGAAAATGGCCTTTTCCTGGTCATTCATTTCACCCCTGAGGTAGCGTTCCGTTGCATCCAGTAAAAGGATCTGGTCCATTAATTACCATTTTTATATTGAGCAAAGAATAATTTCTTTAATCTCATGAGGCATTTGTACTTCTGGTTTTTGGCATTATCTGAGTTCGTATACCCAAAAAATGAGGAAATATCCTGCATATTCTTGTTATGAATATAAAATGCCTCCAGAAGACTTTTGCAGGGTTCGCCGATTTTCCCCAGCGCACTTCTCATGATTCCATATTGGCGGTCCAGCTTCTCATGAACCTCGACATCTTCCTCTACCTGGACCAACTCCTCAAAATTGTCGACCGGTGTTTCAAACCTCCGGTTGCTCTGTAAACGCTTGAGCCACAGGCGCCTGCACACTGAGTAGACATAGGTTCGGACCTGGCAGTTCAGTTCAAAAGACTCAGATTTTGCCTTCTGGTAGAGTACGATCATGGCTTCCTGAAAGATATCCCTGGCATCGTCTTCCGTTCCATTATTGTTGATAATCAGCTGCTGGATAAGCTTATAATTATCTTTATATACGGTTTCTATGGCCGATTTGTCGTTCTTTGCCAGCCTTTTTAACAGCTCTGCTTCTTTATAATATTTGCTCACCTGCCGAATATTAATACTTTTTAGGCGGTATTGTAACCCAAAACAACGAAAAAAATAGTTTAAAACAGGAGGTTACCTTTGATAAGGCAACGGTATTAATGGACACAAACATTAATCACTACCAAAAATTTCAATCAAATGAAAAAGGTTTTCGCAATTCTGGCAATTACTGCCCTCGCATCATGCGGTGGTTCTACTGAATCTACTGAGACAACAATGGATACTGCTGCTACAACTGTTGATACAGTTGCTGCCCCTGCTGTTGTTGATTCTGCTGCCGCTGTTGTTGATTCTGCAGCAAAAGCTGTTGACACTACGAAGAAGTAAGATTTTTATATGGCAAGCAATCGTTGAGGCCGTTCCGTTTCTACGGAATGGCTTTTTTTTGCTTAAAATATTGGAAAACTGGTCACAAGTCAACTCGTGACCAGTTTTTCTATTCTACCACGTTGTAGATCATGGCAGGCAGGGACTTGTTTTTTAGCGGAACCTCGCCGAGTTTTTCGAAGGTAAATTTCTCTTTGAGCAGGTTGAACGTGTTGTCATTCACAATGATCTGGCCCGGTTTCGCGGCCGACTGGAGACGCTGAGCCGTATTTACCACGTCTCCAATAACGGTATAGTCCAGTCTTTTCAAGCTAACTGAACCAATATTACCCGAGATCAGGTCCCCGGTATTGAATCCAATGGACACTTTAGGCATGAAATTGATCTCATCAGAAATTCCAAGGGCTTCGATCGTTCTCCTGATCCCCAGGGCAGTCTGGACCGCGCGTTCCAGGTGATCTTCACCCCGGAACACGGCCATCACGGCATCCCCCATGAATTTATCCACATGACCACTTCTATCCAGGATCTCTTTGACGATCACATCAAAATAGCGGTTCAGCATTTCAACCACGTCTTTTACGGGTTGGGTTTCTGCGATAGACGTGAACCCGCAGATGTCGACAAACATTACTGTGGCATCAATATGTTCGTTTCGGGTGACGGAGTCCTCAAAATCTGAAGTGTTCATATAATCCAGTACGGCCTCATCCACATACATCTTCAGGATATTGTTTTCCTTGATCGCATTCAGGGTTTCCTTGATCTGCCTCACATGCGCCAGGGTTTTGTCCATGGTCAGTTCCAGGTCCACGAAATCCACCGGCTTGAGGATAAAGTCGAAGGCGCCCCGGTTCATGGCTGAACGTATGTTCTCCATATCGCCATAGGCCGAAATGATCACGGCCTTAATAAGCGGACTGCTTTCATGAAGTTTGGAGAGAAGGGTCAGTCCGTCCATCTCGGGCATATTAATGTCGCTGAGGACAATATCAATATCCGGATGCTCTTCGATACGTTCCAAGGCCTGCTTGCCATTCATCGCAAACACAAACTCATATTGTTGATCCCGTATCTGTTTCCTGAACTTCTGTTTGATCAGAAATTCGAGGTCCGCCTCATCGTCAGCAACTAATATTTTCGCCATTAGTTCAATTTAAGTTTTTCTTTCAAAATATTGAAATCTAAAGGTTTTGTGAGAAAGTCGTCTGCACCCAACTCCATGGCTTTATTAAAGTTCTCCGCATCACCATATGCTGTGATCATCATGACCACGGGCGGTGGATTCTCATACCGTTCTTTGATATGATGCAGCAGGTCCAAACCGCTCATGCCCGGCATATTGATATCGGAAAGAATAAGTACTGCTTCGTGATGATGAATGCTGAGGTACTGTAAAGCATCTTCCCCTGAAAAAGCAAATGCTAATTCAACGGCACCCGTTCGCAGTTCTTTTCTGAACCGTTGTTCAAACAGCATTTGGATGTCTTTTTCGTCGTCAACTACAAGAATTTTCATACGCTAACATTTAAAATTTATTTGGTTTCACCAGCTTTATTAAACAGGAAGTTTGATGGTGAATTCTGTGTATTCATTTTCCTTCGAACTCATTCTTAACTCCCCGCCATGACCCTTGGTAATGATATCATAACTCAACGAAAGTCCGAGCCCCGTTCCTTTACCCGTAGGCTTGGTGGTATAAAATGGCTGAAATATTTTGTCTTTTACTGCGTCAGGAATTCCGTTTCCATTGTCCCTGATGCTGATGAGCACAGACTTTCGACCTTTGTCAATCAGTGTTGTGTGAACGGTAAGGGTAGGATTATACCCTTCTATGCCCAACTGTTTTTTCTCATTCACCGCGTAAAACGCATTGTTTAATATGTTCAGAAAGGCGCGACCCAGATCCTGTGGGAGGGCGGGAATTTTTTCAATGGCAGGATCGAGATGTACATCAAGGGTAGCATTAAATCCTTTATCCTTAGCCCGAAGTCCGTGGTAGCTCAACCTTACGTATTCATCAACCAGGCTGTTCAGGTCAACGGGTTCTTTTATACCGGTCCCTGTTCTGGAGTGTTGCAGCATGCCTTTCACAATGCTATCAGCGCGCTTGCCGTGGTAATTGATCTTATCCTGGTTTTGCCTGATCATATTGACCATGGAGATCAGATGGGTTTTGTCATCCTGCGATAGGTTCATTTTATCCAGTTCCTCATTCAGTTCGCTGGCCAGTTCAAGATTGACTTCGGAAAAATTATTCACGAAATTAAGCGGGTTTTGGATTTCGTGGGCAATTCCTGC
>JANMHK010000515.1:0-1942 GCA_031375135.1 Sphingobacteriales bacterium
CAACAGGGTTCGGCCGGAACATGCTATTCAAAAATTAATGGATCCGGCCTGGAAGCCTCTCCTGCAAACGCCCCCTTTCCCTGAGTATGTTTCCGGCCATAGTGTGGCTTCAAATACAGCAACGGTTATCCTTACGGCGATCTTTGGCGATGGTTTTTCATACGCAGACAATACTGAGGTTGAATTCGGCTTACCAGTAAGAAAATTCAGGTCGTTCAATGCTGCTGCTGCTGAAGCATCTGTATCAAGACTCTACGGCGGGATACATTATCGCGATGCGATCGACCAGGGCGTATGGCAAGGAAGGGAGATCGGGAAATTCTATCTGAAGAAAATGCAGCCTTATTTTGCTTCGTTTTCCCAGGCGGGTCGATAAATTTCTTTCTGACATGCATATCAAATTATTTGTTGCTATTCCTTCAGAGTTTCCGCTGGATATTTGTCCGGAGGGCATGGAGTTGATCTACACCGGCGTGGGCAAGGTCAATGCGGCCATTAGTGCCACACAGCATTTGATGCATCTGAGTCCCCGCAATACGATCGTGCTTAATTATGGCTCTGCAGGTTCGGCCATCCATCCTGTACATTCATTGCTGACCTGCAAGAGATTCCAGCAGGCCGATATGGATGCAAGGCCTTTAATGGAACACAAAGGCCATACTCCTTTTGATGAACTGCTCTACCCCCATATTGAAAAAGATATCCTTGTATTTGACGATGCTGGGATCTTATGTACTACACAGGATACTTTTCAGCAGAAGCCCGAATATGAGGTGAATGATATGGAAGCCTATGGCATTGCCAAAGTGTGCCGGATCATGGGCATGGACTTTACTTCTTACAAATTCATCAGCGACAGCGGCGATGGGGATGATTGGCAAGACAATCACCATTTGGGCATTGAACGTTTTGTAGAGATCCTGAAGACCGACTGGCTCAGGTGATGCTGCTGAACCGTATGGCCATTTAATTGTTACAGATCAAGGTTATGGAAACAGAAATTGACAACGATCGGGTGATTGAGATGGCCTGGGAGGATCGTACTCCCTTTGAAGCCATCCTTTTTCAATTTGGACTGTCCGAAGCAGACGTGATTGCGCTGATGCGCAGGTCGTTGAAAAGAAGCAGTTTCAACCTTTGGCGAAAAAGGGTGAACAGCGGTGTAAGCCAAAAGCACCTCAAAAAACGTTTGGATGGCATTACAAGATTTAAGTGCAGCCGGCAGCGGACGATCAGTTTAAATAAAATCAGTAAGCGAGTATGAATGCCCTGCACCTTACCAGTGTTCACCTGGAAAGTTTTGAAAGATTTTACCGGGCAAACCTGATCAATAGTATAACCGGCTATAAGCCTGCTATTCTGATTGGAACCCAAAATCAGGCTGGGCAACATAATCTCGCGATATTCTCCTCTGTAGTGCATCTCGGAGCTGATCCTGCGCTGGTTGGCTTTATACAACGGCCCGTGGGCCAATCGGGTGATACCTTTAGAAACCTAACAGAAAATGGGGTGTACACCATGAATCATGTTCATGAAGGCTTTGTACATCAGGCCCATTTCACTTCGGCCCGATTTGATGCAGGCATTTCTGAGTTTGAAGCCTGTAAACTAACGCCCCACTTCATTGATGGATTTTCAGCGCCATTTGTTCAGGAGAGCAGTATAAAATTCGGACTTGAATTGGTTGAAGTGGTGCCCATTAAACACAACGATACAAAACTGGTCATTGGGAAGATAAAGCACTTGCTCGTTGATCCTGAATGCCTGGAAGGAAACGGGAATATCAATTTGAACCTGGCGAAAGATGTTTGTATTTCCGGTCTGGAAAACTATCACCGGGTTGAAAAAATTGGCAGCTATCCTTATGCGAAGGTGACGGATCTGCCGAGTTTCTGAAACTGTCTCCTCATGGCCCCCAAGCCCTGCAAAATCAGCGTATGGT
>JANMHK010000487.1:0-2650 GCA_031375135.1 Sphingobacteriales bacterium
CACGTTTTTTTTCAGGCTTTCCTCGTCCAATAAGTTCCTCTCCTCGCTTTTACCGCTGGGATCGCCTACCATTCCGGTGGCACCGCCTACCAAAGCCACCGGCTGGTGGCCAGCCCTTTGAAGGTGGACCAACAATAAAATGGGTACCAATGATCCAATATGAAGACTGTCTGCCGTTGGATCAAAACCAATATAACCAATGGTTTTTTCCTTGCTCAACTGTTCCTCGGTGCCAGGCATGATATCCTGCACCATTCCGCGCCAGGACAGCTCTTCAATGAGATTCATGGTATATTCAAATTTGCGCAAATGTATGACAGATTGGCTGATATGAAAACAGGCAATATAGAAGCCCGGGAATCGTTCTAATTGTTCGTATTTGTTTAAATCAAAATAGGCCTGATGCCCTGTTAACTGTTATTTTTGTGTAATGTGCCGGTATTCAATGATTTCCGGTGCCATTGCTTATCGGAAAGAATACCTGATGAATCCAATCAAAAAGCTGATCTGCTATTTTTTGTTGCTGAGTTGTGTTGTTGATGCAAAGGCCCAGTTCAGGAAATATTCCAACGAATTTCTAAACATAGGAGCGGGTGCCCGCGGCCTGGCTATGGGCGGTGCCCAAGTTGCTTCAGTGACAGACGGAACGGCGGGTTACTGGAATCCTGCAGGACTCAGCCAGATAAAAGACTATCCGGTACTCTCCCTGATGCATGCTGAGTATTTCGCCGGCATCGGAAAATATGACTATCTCAGCCTGGCGATACCTGTGACCGACAAAAAAAGAACCATTGGCATTTCTGTACTCCGTTTTGGGGTTGATGATATTCCCAACACATTATTCCTGGTAGAGCCGGACGGGTCCATCAACTACAACAATATCCGCTCATTCTCTTCGGCAGATTATGCCTTTCTGTTTTCTTATGCTCAAACCCTGAAGAAAACGGAGAAAACAAACCTGACATTCGGGATCAATGCAAAAGTGATCCATCGTAAGGTGGGAACCTTCGCCAATGCCTGGGGATTCGGACTGGACGCAGGCATCCAATATCATACGGGTAAATGGAAATTCGGCCTGGCTGCGCGTGACATCACAACCACATTTAATGCCTGGAGTTTTAGTTTCTCCGAAAAGGAAAAAGAAATACTATATCTGACCAAAAACGATATACCGGTTAAATCTACCGAGATGACCGCTCCGCGCCTGATTCTGGGAGGAGCCCGTGATTTCAGGCTATCCAAAGATTTCAATTTGCTTACAGAAGTGAATCTGGATGTAACGTTTGACGGAAAAAGAAATGTGGTGATCAGTTCTGACCCGATTAGTGCAGATCCCCGTATTGGTCTTGAACTGGGATATAAGCAGTTGATCTTTCTCAGAACCGGAATCTACAATTTTCAAAAGGCTCTCGCCGATGGCGATACGCTGAACCAAAAAAAGGTTTGGATCTATCAGCCCAGCATCGGGGTCGGTTTCAAATTAAAACATGTTGGAATTGATTATGCCTTCACCAACCTGGCCAATCAGTCTAACCCGTTGTATACCCATATATTCTCTTTACGACTCAACCTGGTCAAGAAGAAGAAAGAAAACTAAAGGCATGAAGAAAAACCTATTGACGGTATTGCTGGTGATCCTGGGTATGGGCGTAAAGGCGCAATACAATAACGAGTGGATTGATTATAATAAAACTTATTATAAACTGAAGGTTGGCTCATCCGGACTTCACAGGATCAGTTCAACCGTATTACAACAGGCCGGGTTGTCAACCACCCCGCTCGAGCAGCTCCAACTCATCAGAAACGGAGTACAGGTTCCCATCTATACTTCTAAAACAACCGGTACTCCCGGCGCGTCCGATTTCGTGGAGTTTTACGGAGAAATGAACGATGGTAAGACGGATACTAAACTGTACCGCCAGGCCAGTCTCCAATTGGATAATACCTGGAGTCTTCTGACTGATACAGCGGCCTATTTTCTTACCATAAACAATAGCGGAGCTAACCTCAGGCTGATCGACGAAACCAATAATGTGGCGGGCAATGCGCTGGCACCTGATCCTTTTTTCACCTATACTTTTGTCCAGAGTTACCGGGATCAGATCAATCCGGGTTTTGCAGCAGTTTTGCTACAGGCCTATGTATATTCATCATCTTATGACGTGGGCGAAGGCTGGAGCAGCAGGGATATTTATCCTTCTACGCCATTGAACGAAACCCAGAACCTTTATCCATATACATCAGGTCCCGGTGCCGTAATGAGTATCGGAGCTTCGGGTAATGCCTTTAATCAACGCAATGTTCGGGTCACCATAAACGGTACCCAGATCGTGAATCAGGCGATGAACTTTTTTGCGGCCACCACCGCGCAGGCGAACGTGCCTATTTCTCTTTTGGGTCGTGTTGGCGGGGACCAGATTTCCATGAATAATACGTCAGCTGTTACTACCGACAGGATGGTAGTGTCCAATTATAAGATTGCCTATCCACGACTATTTAATTTTGGAGGAAGTAAACGTTTTGAATTCCAGCTTAATCCTAATCCTGCGGGTAACTATTTAGAGATCACAAATTTTAACGGGGGTGCAGTGCCGCCCATATTGTACGACATCACCAATGGAAGAAGGTATATCGGCAACGTAGCCGGGGG